>SUWS01000001.1:27575-148540 GCA_015061365.1 Lentimicrobiaceae bacterium
AGATTATAACGATTTTGTAACTTTTAATGAAAAAGATCCGTTGGGAATAAATGATGTCGTCACATTGCCAGATGGTGTGGTTAGGGCGAGAGTGATGCGATGGGCTGAAAATAATGAACATACACCGTCAGGGGCTTCTTATTATACGTGGGAAAAAAGTACAGGAATGGCTGAAGTGATGGTGTTCTATCATAAATCGGGTGCCGAACTGAGAAGGGTGTCTTTCGATATTAACGGAAGGGCTATTTACGTCGATAAAGAATATGATGACTATGGAAACCTGATACATGAAAGTCTGCCTTATTATAAAGGCGGTGATAAATATTATATGTCACACGTATATGATAGGTTTAACAGACTTGTTGAGAAAAGACTTCCGAATGGAGTGACTTGCAGCGTGAACTATGATGGAAATGTTGTTACGACAGAATATGTTTCAACGAATGGAGATAGAAAGAATACTAAGGAAACATATAACTATATGGGATGGATGGTTAGTGTGGATGATGTCGGTGGTAATGAGATTGTTTATGATTATTATTCTGATGGTATGCTGAAATCGGCTATGATTGCCAAGAATCCTAATTCGAAAATAATAGTTACATACGATAATCTTAGAAATAAGAAAACGTTGCAAGATCCTAATTATGGACTCATCTCATACGAATATGACGCTGTGGGTAATATCAGGAAAATTGTAAATCCCAAAGGAGAGACAATTGGATATGGATATGATATGTTGGGAAGAATGTCTTCTATAAATATGACTGATCCGAAGAATGAGAAATCTGTTACTACCAGATGGATATATGATGATGAAAAAGGTAAGAACGGGATGTTGAAAAAAGTTGTCGCTGATAATCATACGATTGACTATCTGTATGATGAATATCTTAGATTGCTTGGTAAAACGGAAACAATAAGAGGGAACGAGTATAAGACATCATATACTTATGATCCTGCCAATAGGATTTCGTCAATAACATATCCGTCGGGGCTTTGTGTATCAAAGGTTTTTTCTAACTCGGGATACGAGAAGGCGATATGTGACGGAGACACTCTGTTATGGAAAGTGGTTGAGACAATGGCGGATGGCTCGGTGACGGAATATCAGTTAGGTAATGGAGTTAGAACCAAAATCTCGTATAATCCTCATACGTCATTGACGGAAAGTATATTGACTTTTGATGAAGAAAGAGAGATACAGAATCTGAAATATGAATATGATGATTGGGGTAATGTGCTGAGTAGAACGCAATTTGCAAATAGAAGAACTTGTGAAGAATTCGAATATGATGATTTTGACAGGTTGGTCTCGATAACACTCAATGGAAGAATAACTTCCGATATGATTTACGACTATTATGGTAATATAATAGGAAAGACGGATGACGGCGTGAATGTTTTGTATTCGACGATTTATGATGGGAAGAGACCAAATGCTATTGTGCGGGCAAAGACGGATGTGGATGAGATGGTTGTTGGCTTTAGCAGGGATATGAAATATTCGATGTTTGATAATCTTGTTTCCGTGACACAAGGAGATGACGTGATGGAAATGGAATATGGAAGTGACAATCAACGTGTATATATGAAGTCGGTAGTTGATGGTAAGATTATGACGAAAACTTACATCGGTGATTGTGAGTTGATAGAAGAAAATGGTAGCAGTGTGATGCTCACGTATATAAGTAGTCCTATTGGCGTTTTCGGTGTTTTTGCTGTCGATGAGAAAGGTGAGAAAACAATGAATTATATACATACAGATAATCTTGGTTCATGGAATATCATAACTGATGAGAAAGCAGATGTTGTTCAGAATGTGTCTTTTGATGCATGGGGTAATGTCAGAGATGGTGTGGATTGGTCGTTGTCTGAAGAGAGGGAACTTATGTATGATAGAGGATTCACGGGGCATGAGCATCTGACTGATTTTGGCTTAATCAATATGAATGGAAGGATTTATGATCCTATGATGTCTATGATGTTGAGCCCTGACAATAATATTCAGATTCCACAGATGTCGCAGAATTTCAATCGGTATAGCTATTGTTTGAACAATCCGTTGAAATACACAGATCCGACAGGCGAATGGGTCGAGAGTGTGGTTATGGGTGTTGTGGGAGGAGCAGTGAATCTGGCTATGAATGCAAAGAATGTCGATAATTTTGGAGAAGGGGCTTTAGCTTTTGGTGTCGGATTTGTAAAAGGTTTCTTGACAAAATATACCGCCGGACAATCATGGTTTATACAAGTAGGTGTCAATACTCTGATGTCGGGCGTTACATCAGGAGTTAACCAGATGGTGGCTGTTGGCGACGGCTCGTTTAAATTTAGTGGAGATGATTGGAACAGTATCAAAACAGCGGCGCATTATGGCTTGGGTAGTGCTTTAGTAAATAATTTCATGTTTACGTATATGACACCTCCTACAGAGGAAGATTATGGTACGAGTTTCTTTGAGATGTGTTATAATCAAGAACTTGCTTATGGTGTTACATCTATTGCCGCACATGGAATGGGATGTTGGTTTAGCGGACAGCCGTTCATGAGTACAATGAGATTTAAAGATGTTGGATTTGATTTGAAAATGTTGGGAATAATAGCTGAACGATTGTTGGCCTCTTATATTCAAGGAACAGATTTTGCCGACAAAGCGATGGAACAGAGAACGCAAGAGATCAAGGATTCTGTGATGGAGTATGTTTTGTCTGAGAATCCGGATCATCCTGACTTTAAATGTTACTACCAGTTAAAGGAGATTTGTATCGAAAAATGTAGGGTGTATGTTGTAGGTGATGTGTTTGCGCTTTTGCCTGGAGAAATGATTGAAATATATCCTATACCTTTCCTTGAGGAAATAGTTTCCTTCCCTTTTAGCTATAGCTTGTTCAAATCATTATTTTTTAACGATAATGATTAATTGAGATAAGGTGTTTTTTGTTATCTTTGTGCCTTAAAATAAATTGAAGTAAATATGTTAGAAGAAATCTTGAGACAACTTTTTGTAAATGCGTTTACAAAACTTTACGGACAGGAACCACCTGTACAACAGGTTAATTTTCAAAAGACACGTCCTGAATTTGAAGGCGATGTGACTATAGTGGTTTTTCCTTTTGTTAAGATCGCGAAAAAATCTCCCGAAGTTATGGCAGATGAGATCGGACGTGAGATAATAGCGGAAAGTGAAATCATATCAAAGTATAATGTAGTTAAAGGATTTCTTAACTTACTCGTATCGGATAGTTACTGGCTTTCATTCTTCTCTGACAATCATAAGAATGAATTCTTTGGAAGAAAAGAAATTACAGGTAAACCTATAGTAGTGGAATATTCATCGCCTAATACTAATAAGCCGTTGCATTTAGGACACATTCGTAATAACCTTTTAGGATGGAGCGTGTCAGAGATTCTGAAAGCTAACGGTGAGAATGTAGTAAGAGTGAATCTTGTTAATGACAGAGGTATTCATATCTGTAAGAGTATGATTGCTTGGCAGAAATGGGGCGAAGGCTGTACACCTGAATCGACGGGAAAGAAAGGTGACCATCTGATTGGTGACTTCTATGTATTGTTCGACAAACATTTTAAGGAAGAGGTAAAACAGTTGCTTCCTGCCAATTATGAAGAACTCAATGAAGAAGAAAAAGATAAGGCTAAGGCTGCCGCTGAAGAAAACTCGACATTGATGCAAGAGACACGAGAGATGCTTAGAAAATGGGAAGCTGGCGATAAAGACATTCGTCAGTTATGGGAGACCATGAATCAGTGGGTTTATGATGGATTCGATGTCACTTACGATCGTCTCGGAGTTTCTTTTGAGAAGATATATTATGAATCACAGACATATCTGTTAGGTAAGGAACTCGTGAACGAAGGATTGAATGATAATGTTCTTTATAGAAGAGATGATGGTTCTGTGTGGTGTGACCTTAGAGATGAAGGACTCGACGAGAAACTATTGTTGCGTAGAGACGGAACATCTGTGTACATGACACAGGACTTGGGTACTGCACAACTTCGTTATGAAGAATATCAGCCGAAGAAATTGATATATGTTGTGGGTAATGAACAGAACTATCACTTTGACGTGTTGAAGCGCGTTCTTGTACGCCTCGGCCGTGATTGGGGTAATGATATTGAGCATCTGTCGTATGGAATGGTAGAGCTGCCAAATGGAAAGATGAAGTCTCGTGAAGGTACTGTCGTCGATGCCGATGATCTTATGGACGAAATGGTGACTACAGCAAAAGGAGTGTCGGAGGAACTCGGCAAAGCTCATGGCCTTAGCGAGGAAGAGTCAAGAAAATTATACGATATGATTGGTATTGGCGCATTGAAATACTTTATCCTTAAAGTGGACCCGAAGAAGACAATGCTCTTTGACCCTAAAGAATCCATTGACTTCAACGGAAATACAGCGTCGTTCATCCAATATACTCACGCTCGTATCTGTTCGGTGATTCGTAAAGCCAATGATAATGGAATTACTTTCGGTGATGAGATACCTGTTGATGATATGCAGCCAAAAGAAAAGATGCTCTTAGTCAATATCTATAATTGGCCATCTGTACTTGAACAGGCAGCAGTCAACAGAAGCCCAGCTATGATTGCTAACTATATCTACGACTTAGCAAAAGACTTCAACCAGTTCTATCAAGAGTGTAGCATTATGAAAGAAGATGACGCTAAACGTAGAGAGTTTAGGCTTCAGTTAGCCGACATGACGGCAAAATTGCTCCGTAATGCTTCTGGTTTGTTGGGTATTTCTATGCCTGAAAAAATGTAAATCTCATAAAGATGAATGTCTTTTATCTGCCAACAGCACAATTAGGAACAATCTCCTTCCCCGAAGAGGAATCGAAACATATCGTTAAGGTACTTCGAATGAAGGAAGGAGATCGTTTCTGTGTCACAGATGGTAATGGTTCATTGTATGATGCGGAATTGGTCGACGCTCACCCGAAAAGAGCTGCAGCGGAATTGTCAAACCAAAGACAAGGTTACGATATAAGAGATTTTAAGGTATCGATAGCTATAGCTCCTACAAAACTTAATGAGCGAACGGAATGGTTTCTGGAAAAGGCTACAGAGATAGGAATTGATGAGGTGAAACTATTCGCTTCATATCATTCGGAACGTAGAACCGCTAACGTGGAACGTTTTAAAAAAATCATAGTCGCTGCCATGAAACAGTCTGTTAAATCGAAGATGCCTGTTATCGAAGACATAGTTGCTTTCGATAAATTGGTCAGACAAAACTACGATGGACAGAAGTTTATAGCATGGATAGATGACGATGTCACGGAACAATTGTGTGACTTATATAGAAAAGGTGAGAACGCTCTCGTCTTGATAGGACCAGAAGGCGACTTTAGTAAAGAAGAAGTAGCACTTGCTAAAGAAAACGGTTTCGTACCCGTGAGCCTTGGAAAAGCGAGACTTAGAACTGAGACAGCTGCAGTAGTGGCCTGCCATACAATACAACTTATAAATCAAATGAAATAATTATGAAACTTTAAAATAAAACCAAAGTCTATGAAGAAAATTGCGCTGATGTTTTTTTGGGTCTTGTCTTTTAATACTTTTGCTCAAAAGACACAGATCGCGTTACTGAAATATAGAGGAGGTGGCGATTGGTATTCGAATCCTACATCGTTGCCGAATTTAGTGAAATTCTGTAACCAATCAATAATGACAGATATTAATACGGACATAGCGACAGTAGATGCCGCCAGTCCGGAGATTTTTAATTATCCTTTCGTTCACGCTACGGGTCATGGTAATATCGTATTTGATGATTCTGAAGTGGAGAATATAAGAAATTATCTTTTGGCAGGAGGTTTCTTGCATATCGATGATAACTATGGTATTAAGGATTACGCCATGAGTCAGATGCAGAAAGTGTTTCCTGAATTGCAATGGGTTGAACTTCCGTATTCACACCAAATCTTCCAAAAGCCATATCAGTTTCCTGATGGCTTGCCTAAGATTCACGAACATGATAATAAGCCTCCGCAAGCATTCGCCATGATTTATGAAGGACGGATAGTGTGCCTGCTGACGTATGAATGTGACCTCGGCGACGGTTGGGAAGATCAACGTGTTCATTATGATTCTGAAGAAACAAGGCTAAAGGCTCTTAAGATGGGTGCTAATATCATACAGTATGTCTTCTCAAATTAACCTTAAGCGACGTTGCTGCTTTTGTGGAACAGAACTCTATGGTCGAGCGGACAAGAAATTCTGTGATGACAACTGCCGTAACAATTATCATTATAGGATAAGACTTAAGGATAATGATGATTTGGTGATTAAGATGGTTAATTCTACTTTGCTGAAATGTAGGGAGACATTAAAAACTCTCTGCCTCGGTCAGAAGAAAATAGTGGAAAAGAAACTTTTGGATGACAGACATTTTGATTATGAACTGATGACGAATGTTTATAAGACAAAAGGAGAGTCGGAATATCGTGTTGTGTATGATTATGCATATAAGATCTTGAATGATGATGAAGTTCTGATTCTAAAGTTTGTAAAATAGTTGAATCATGAAAGACAAAAAAGATTGTAATTTGATTATGTTTTATCCGTTTGCTGTAGTGGCGGCATCCTTAACATCATGTCTGTCGACTAACATGACGGAGTATACTTCAGAGAACTATGAAAGTAGGCATAAAGATAATCCTAACATAATATTTATCTTGGCTGATGACTTGGGATATGCCGATATATCATGTTTGGGACAGACTAAATTCTCTACTCCAAATATCGACAGACTTGCGTCACAAGGAATATTGTTCACTCAGCATTACTCAGGTTCTTCGGTAAGTGCCCCGTCGAGAAGCTGTCTGATAACCGGACAACATACAGGACATACTACGATAAGAGGTAATAAAGAGTTACCTGTCGAAGGACAGCATCCATTGCCTGGTGATACTTATACTATTTTTAAGATGTTGAAAGATAATGGTTATAAAACATCCGTATTTGGTAAGTGGGGATTAGGTGCACCTCAAACAGAAGGCGCTCCCGAAAATCAATGCGTAGATGAGTTCTTCGGATATAATTGTCAACGACAAGCTCATAACTATTATCCTTATCATCTTTGGCATAATACGAAGAAAGTATTGCTCGATGGCAATAAAGACAAAGATGAGACTGATTACGCTCCGTATCTGATACATAATGAGGCTTTGGATTTCTTGAGAGAAAACAAGGATACTACATTCTTCATGTGGTATACCTCAGTGCTTCCTCATGCAGAATTGAAGGTGCCGCAACATGAATTGGAACTCTTTGTCGGAAAGTCTGAACTTGAAGAGGAAAAGTCATATCAAGGTTGTGATGATGGTGAATATTATAAAAATGGAGGCTATGGTTCTCAGCAATATACGCACGCTGCTTTCGCTTCCATGGTTTCGGTACTTGACCGACAAGTAGGTGAAATCTCGGCTCTTGTCGACAGCCTTGGAATAGCTGATAACACAATAATAGTATTTACATCAGATAATGGACCTCATCTTGAAGGCGGCGCTGATCCTGATTTCTTTGACAGTAATGGAGAACTGAGAGGTTATAAAAGAGATTTGTACGAAGGCGGGATAAGAGTTCCTATGATAGTGAAGTGGAATGATGTTATTGAAAAAGGTACTAAGTCAGATCATATCTCCGCATTCTGGGATTTCGTGCCGACAGTGGCGGATATTATAGGTGAGAAAACTCCTGAGAATATTGATGGTATTTCATTTCTTCCAACATTGAAGGGAGTTGATAGTCAAAAGGAACATGATTACCTATATTGGGAATTTCACGAAAATAACGGTCGACAGGCGATAAGAAAAGGCGACTGGAAAGCGGTGAGATACAATGTTCATAATGATGGTAAAATGGAATTATATAACCTCAAAACAGATATGTCAGAAAATATTGATCTCGCGGGTTCGTATCCTGATATAGTCGCGGAATTTGATTCCCTTATGAAAGTGTCTCGAACGGAGTCTGACTTGTTTAGGTTTGAATAGTAATATTATATCCAACTATGGCTGTGTTGAAAAATACATTGACGCTTAATGATGCCTTAAAGATTAGCAGCCCTTTGCGGTTTAATATGATGTTTAAACCTATCGGCTCCGTCTGTAATCTCGATTGCTCTTATTGTTATTATTTGGATAAGAAGAAAATGTTTGCGGATAATTCGGTGATGCCGATGAGTCTGTTGGAGAAGATAATCAAAGACTATATCCAGATCAATAATAACGAACAAATCGTCTTCGACTGGCATGGAGGTGAGCCCTTGTTGTTAGGAGTGGGTTATTTTAAGAAGATAGTTGATATACAGAATAAATATAAGTGCGGAAAATACGTTTACAATACAATACAGACTAATGCTACTTTGATGAATGACGACTTCGCGAAGTTCTTTAAAGATAACGGGTTCCTTGTAGGTGTATCGATAGACGGACCTCAAGACATTCACGATAAGTACAGGAAAGACAAAGATGAGCATCCAACATTTATTAAAGTGATGCGAGGCATAGAATTACTGCATCGTTATGAAGTCGACTTTAATACATTGACGACAATAAGCAAGGCGGGAGAGGGTAGGGGCTTGGAAGTCTATCTCTTTTTGAAAAGTATTGGCAGTCACTATATGCAGTTTATGCCCGTGCTTGAACATGTCGATCCTTTGGATAATAATATTGTGTATCCTGATGATGAGAAATCGGAGTTGACTTCATGGTCTGTTAAACCATTGGAATACGGAAAATATATGTGCGACATTTTTGATTATTGGGTCAAACATGATGTCGGTGAATATTTCGTGAGTCTATTTGACTCGACGCTCGCCAATTACTGTGGGGTTAATCCTGGGACTTGTGTCTATGCAGAGACATGCGGAGTCAACGCTGTTGTTGAACATAATGGTGATGTTTTTCCATGCGATCATTTTGTTTATCAGGGATTCAAGATGGGTAATCTTAATGACACATCATTGGAAAAGTTGATGTCTTCTGATATGATTACAAGTTTTGGTATTGATAAAAGGAACTCACTTCCGTCGCAATGTATAAGGTGCAGATATTTCTTTACCTGTCATGGCGAATGTCCTAAACATAGATTCTCCAAAACGAAAACAGGAGAACACGGCTTAAACTCATTGTGTGATGGACTGTTTTATTTTTATTCTCATGTAGAACCTTATATGATTAAGATGAAAGAATTGGTGTTTGAGAGAAAAGAAGCGAAACTTATTATGGATTATGATAAAGATTCGTTTTAAAAATGTATCTTTGCGCTTTAATTATACAAAATAAATATATGATGAAAATAGCTGTTCCAACAAGAGATGAACGTGTTGATGATCATTTCGGACACTGTGACCATTACACGATTTTTACAATTGAAGAAAACAAAGTCGTTAATCGTGAGATATTGGCATCTCCTCAAGGTTGCGGATGTAAATCTGGAATCGCGGCCGATTTGCAGGAGATGGGCGTAGTGATGATGCTCGCTGGCAATATGGGTGAGGGCGCGAAAAACAAACTCAACGCTCATAATATAGATGTTATCAGAGGGTGCTCCGGTGATGTCAACGAATTGGTGCAATTATATTTGGAAGGGAAAATATCAGATTCCGGTTTGGGATGTTCCGACCATGAATGCGGCGACCATCACAATCATCATGAAGGTCTGAGAATATTGTAATATTTAGATTGACTTGTCCTGACGTAACTCTACTTTTCAGGTAAACTTATTTCAGGGCAAGTCGCTGTTTTTCAGTTCTTAATATATAGGGTTTTAAAAAGACTTCACGTCAATTTTATAGTCTTCAAATTCAATAACGTCGCCAGCTACTATCTTGGCACGTTTTCTCAACTCGGTTTCTCCGTTGCGACGGACCAAGCCTGCGGTCACGACTTCTTGTGCCATGCTGCCTGATTCTGCTACGCCGACGGCTTTCAATAAGGCAATCAACGGAATGTATTCATCACCATCTCTTAATTCAAATGTTATCTTTTGCATAATATTTTATTGTTAATTGTAAACTGTAAATTAGATGATTATCTCTAATCCATCGTATGCTAACATCATGTTTTCAGGAAGTGTCGGGTTGGTATCGGCATATTTCCCCATGTCGTGACTTATGTGAGTGAACCATACTTTCTTGGCACCGATCATATTGGCGATGTCGATTGCTTCGGAAAGAGATATGTGTGAGTAATGAGGTGTGTGACGCAGAGCTTCTATAATAAGATATTCAACTCCTTTCAGTTCTTTATATGCTCTTCTTGGCAGTTCGCTTAAATCGGTTACGTAGGCGAAATTTCCGATTCTGAAGGCGTAAGATGTTAATGTGTAATGTTTTAATTTGATGGGTTTTATTATCAGGTCATTGATTGTTATTGGCTGATGGTTTATTGTCTCGAGGTCGAAAACCGGTGCTCCCGGGTATCTGTCTTCATGTCTTACAAACGCATAAGAATATTCTCTTTTGATTTCTTTTTGAGCAGCTGTGGATGCATAGACTGTTATAGGTTTTTGCTGTTTGAATATGAAAGGCCTGACATCGTCTAATCCTCCTATATGATCCTTATGTTCGTGAGTGATCAGGATGGCATCTAATTTCTGAACATTGGCACGTAACATCTGATAACGAAAGTCGGGACCGGCGTCAATGCAGATTGTGGTATCCTTTGTCTCAATCAAAATAGATGTTCTTAAACGCTTGTCTTTCGGGTCGTTAGAACGGCATACCTCACAATTACACGTGATTATAGGAATGCCTTGTGATGTGCCGCTACCTAATATTGTAACCTTCATAAATTATTTTTTTTTAATTGCAAACATACATAAAAATTCTTCTCCTTGTTCATTCAAATGAAAAGATTAGAGATCTTTAATAATTTTTCGAAATTTGTTATAGAAAAGTGTTAATGAGGATATACTTTTGTTTGTACATAAGATTCCTGTAAATAGATTGCTAAATAGTCTTTTACAGTGGAAATGGAATTTTTACGTGTTTCAGTTTTCCTATCTAATTTTTCATGAGCAGTGTTAGAGTCAGGATGAACTATGACTGATGTTATGGTAAAATAAATGATGATTTCTTTATAAGAGATAAATTTTATTTTAAAAAACTGATAATCAACGACTCAATTAAAATAATTAAAAAAAATATAATACTTATGTTTTTTGTATTAAAAAAATTCTTTTCTTTGCATCGTCTTATAAGAATCGGCTATATTTATCTATTGTATACTAATCCTCAATTTTTCGAACTTATTACATACTGTTTAAAGTTCTTATAATTCATCAGTTTATCTCTTATAAAGAAATAAACACTGGATGTTATAAATGTCGCTCATATGTAAGTGACGGGCACGAAGTGTGTCTGAAATTAAGGTATTACAATAACAATGACGAGGAGAAGAAGCCATGCTTATACAAAAATTACAAGGTGATAATGAGAAGAGACAAGGCATATATTATGAATTTGATGTTCATTCAAAGCCAATTGGCATTGGTGGTATGGGAAAAGTGTATCTTGGGACCAGAGTCTCAGAAGAGACTGGAAAGAAAACACCCGTAGCTATAAAAGCTATGTATGAAGACCTACCTGAACACGTAATAGAGAGAGCAAGAAGAGAATCGTCTATTCAGGTAAAGCATGAGAATCTGATAGAAATGATGGGGTTTGTCGAAAAGAATGATCTCAATACAAATGGAAGCAATGTGAGGCACTATCACGTAATAAGTGAATACATTAATGGGGTTTCATTGTATGATATGCTAAAAGGACAGACCAAAAATCAATTTGGCGTTGAATTAGAGGCGGCAAAAAAACTCTATGACGAATATACAAAGGACAGATTAAAGATATCATTAAAAATAATAAGGCAGGTATTGTCTGCAATTATGTCGCTTCATGACAATGGATATATTCACAGAGATATTGATCCGTCAAATATAATGATAACATCAAAAGGAGTTGTAAAACTTATAGATTTCGGTATAGCAAAAAGACTAAGTACTTTAGGTTCGCAGGATAAGATGTTGACATCAACTGGCGCATTTATGGGGAAAGCACAATATGCCGCACCTGAATTAATAACAGGCGATATTAAACATCAGGATGTTACTACAGACATTTATTCTGTTGGTATACTATTCTACCAATTACTTACGGGCAATCTTCCTTTTGATGGAAGTATTCCTGAGATATTAAATGCTCAACTTCATAAAAAGTTGTCGTTAAGAAATATTAATGACAAGGACTGCAGATTAATAGTAAAGAAGGCTACGGAGAAAAAACAAAGTGAAAGATTTCACACGGCAGCAGAGTTCAGAGTAGCTATTGATAATGTTGGAAAATCATCTAAGCAATATATTAAAAAATGTTTTATTTCTATAATAATCATTCTATTTTCCATTATTACAATTCGTACAATAGTTAATATAATTACTAACAGCACATCAAGTATTAATTCAGAGATAGTAAAAATATACAATATTCATAAACATGACCACCAAGAATTGATGGACATAGCAGACTTGTACTACATGAATAAAAAAATACCTCATGATTATGAAATCATGGGAGAAAATTTAATAAACAGCAGGGTGGGTGAAGACATCATTATTTCAAATGGTATCAATGGAAAAGATTTTAACCTCAAAGTTGCGTTTGTTTTATATGAAGAATTGTCATCTATTAAAGGATTAGGGGATACTATATATAGTGAGTGTAATAAACGGAAAGATGAAATATTGCATAGGAAAGAGAAAGTGAGTATTAAGACAGCAGTTAACCAGGAAATATTGTCTATATATGGGATTCCTGAATTTGATTATGATGCACTGAAGAGATTGGCAAATATGTATTACACAAATAGAAATGTGTCTGATGCCTATGTAAGAGACGGAAAGAATCTGCTAAACTCAGACCTTGGAAGAAGTACACTTTCATTAAGCAATAATAGCACAAACTATTCAAATATAAAAGTTGCCTTTATACTATACGTACAATTGAGAGATATAGCGATAAAGAATAATGATAAACTACTTTTGGAAGAGACAAATAAATATTTAGACGAAATAAAGAAAACCTCAACACTAAGTATCAATTAATAACATGTCAACATTTTCATCAATAGTACAAAGAACAGGTGATCCGAGAATTTATCTATGGGCGGATGGAAAGTGGTATTATTATGATACCATGCAAAAACCAATAGGTAGTGGAGCTATGGGGACCGTGTATGTTGGGTATAGTATGGATGGTAGATCCAAAGTTGCAGTCAAAAGGGTAAACGACAGATATGCCAACGAAATGTCAATAAGAAACAGGGCAAGGTTAGAAGCTTCTTTATCATTCCGCCATCCAAATATGATAGAAATGATAGGCGTATGCGAATATCCAGATAAAAAAGGACCTATATTTATGTTAAGCAATTTTGTGTCAGGATATAATATCGATATGCATCTTGATAAATATGCCAACTACATCCATGATAGGGAAAAATTCATTGCTCTAAAAATATGTAAGATACTAGACGCATTAGAATATTTACACTACAAAGGCGTAATCCACAGAGATATAAAGCCTTCCAACATAATGATTGATTGCAATACGGACGAACCGAAGCTTATGGATCTTGGTATCGCAAAACTATCAAACTCAAAGGCGTCATCCACAGGGTTAGTTGGTACCCCGCAATATGCAGCTCCTGAGCAAATAAATCGAACAGAGGATGATGATTCACTAACTCCAGCTACAGACATTTATGCATTGGGAGTTACATTCTATGAGTTGTTAACTGGTGTAAATCCATTTGATAGCGAAATAGAGACTGAGATTATATCAAATAATCTTAATAAAAAATTACCGAATCATAAGTTGGTATCTCGTAAAATGATGAAAGTTTTACGTAAAGCCACTGAAAAAAATCATAAAAAAAGATACCAATCAGCTAAAGAGTTCCAGTTTGCCATTGAGCAGGTGTTGAAGTCTGATCGTAGCATTATTGACAGGATATTTGACAACGATTTTTACATTGTTGGAATTTTCCTGATATTTTTAGCGATAACATTAGTATTAATTTTCTAAAATTAACAATTCAATGGAGTCTATACAATCCAAATACAAAATAAAAGCATTCGCAGAGTCAAGAATAGGAGGTAGGGGTGAGAATCAAGATTCGTATGGTTATGCAGATACTCCAAGAGGATTTCTTGCAGTTGTATGTGATGGAATGGGAGGTGCTAACGGTGGAAAGACAGCCTCAACAATTGCCGTTAAGGTAATCCTGAATTATGTGCTGACATCAGATGAACAAGCTAGCTTGCAAGTAGTATTATCTAAGGCTATATCTGAGGCTAATCGAACTATTATAAGCTACGCACAAAATAATCCAGAACTAACTGGTATGGGCACTACTGTTACAGCATTGTTACTTAATGACGATAATGCCTATATCGCACACGTAGGAGATAGCAGGATATATCAGCTTAGAAATGGGAAAAGAATATTCAGGACTTTTGATCATTCAATGGTATTTGAACTTGTAAAGAATAAAGTTATTACAGAAGAACAAGCCAGATTATCATCACAATCCAATATAATCACAAGAGCCTTAGGAATTAATAAGGATGTAATTGTAGATACTCGGGAACTAAGTTATCGCAAAAATGACTGTTTTATTTTGTGTTCAGATGGTTTTCACTCAGCAATGAATGAAAAAGATTTTATAGGCATGATGGGTAAAAGTGGTGATATAAACATTATACTAGATAATGCTTCAGAGAGAATAGACAACATTGGGAAATCAAAAGGTGGAGGACATGATAATCTGACGGCATTTGTTATCAAACCTCAAAAGAACTCAAATAAGGAAAATAAAAAGAGACGAATTGTAAACATTTTGTCATTCTTGTTAGGATTGACAATAGTTTTTTTCACATTTTATTTTTATAAAGCTGATACCAATGGATTTGTCAATAAAGAACATGATACTGCTGTGCAAGATACTACCGTGAACGCAAAAGATTCTATTCAGGGAAAAGCGGCGGATTATAATAAAACAAAATTGGGTCAAGAGGATTCCGAGACGAATAATTCAAAAGCAAATAATCAAAATAATTAAATATTATGAAGACAATTTCAATAGGAAGAGATGAAAGTTGTGATATCGTGATCATCGACAAAACAAACGTTGTAAGTCGCCGTCATGCTGTAATAATTATAGACAATGCCGGAAAAATGACTATTACTGATTATAGTAGTAATGGTACGTATATTAACGGAATTAGAATGTCTGAAAATGTCGCTGTTCCGATTACGAGAAAGGATACTATTTCTTTCGCTCATGCATCAGAATTAAATTGGGACCTTGTTCCGAACATAAAAGGAAGAAATGTAAAAATCGTTTCAATTTCCGCATTTTTGCTTGTTTTGATTATTGCACTTCTTTTCGTATTCAGGAACGAACCAGAGCCCATTAATTATCAAAATGAGCCGAATCAAGAGAGTGCTCCTCAGAATAACATTCCTGATGATTCTGTAATAAAGCCTGAACCTAAGATCGATGAACAGGAAACACCTGCTCCAAAACCTACACCTGCTCCAGAACCTAAGAAACCAAGAAATAAAGATAAGGAAGTTAAGAAACCACAAGATAACAAACCTGTAGTGAAAGAGGATAAAACGGTAGTGGAAGAAAGTGCCCCTGTTAATCCGATTATTTTCTAAATAAAATTATAAGAATATGAAATTAATTACAATTGGCAGTTCACAAAATGCAACTATTAGATTAGACAGCTCATTTGTCAGTTCATTGCATGCCGAAATTATACTGATTGATAATGGAGATATTATTCTTACGGATAGAAATAGTAGGAATGGAACTTTCGTTCAGAATCAGAAGGTAGAATCCAACAAGGATATTCTTGTCCGTAGAGGAGATAACATTAGATTTGCGGACGTTCACCTCGATTGGAACAAGATACCACAGTTGCCTCCTGTTGACCATAAAAAAATTAAAGGAATTTATGGTATAGGCTCTAATGGCAGAAATACATATCATCTTACAGGTAACACTGTCAGTAGGTTCCATGCGACCTTAACAGAAACAAAAAACGGGAAATGGTTCATAAAAGACCATAGTACGAATGGTACGACAATAAACGGAAAAAAGATTACACCAGAGAAAGAATATCAAATAAAACAGAAAGATGTTATTGTCTGTGGGGGTGTCCCGTTTGAGAATCCGGTACCAAGGGATAAGAAAGTCATTGCTATGAAAATGTCAGCAATTGCTGCAGCAGTGATATTGCTCGCTGTTTGCATAAGATTTATTATTCCAAATGTAATTAAAGATGGAGAGATAGATATTTTTAATACAGCCCCTTCCGTCGGTGATATGATTACTGCTTCTGCACTTGTTTATTGCGAATATCATTACGAAGTTACCTTAGAGGATGACCCGTTTATAGACTTAATACCAGGATGGCCTACAAAATACATGTTTGGAATAAATGATGGAATTATTCAAATGAAAACTCCAGGAAATATTTCTGAAGTCGGTAATTGGGGGGTCCATGGTACTGCGTTTTTTATATCAGAAGATGGAAAAATGGCTACAAATAAACATGTAGCGGAACCATGGAGTGATATTGATGATGAAAGTCAAAGGGAAATTCGTGATGCAATAAGACAAGAGATGATGAAATTCAGAAATAGAGCTTTAGCTGTAAACAAATTGTCATCACAAGAAGATATTTTGGGACTATTGGATACCGAACTTGGAGAATTATTATTCCTTGTTTTAAGTAATTCGGAATCAGAGGAATTAGACGTGATGTTAGAGGAGTTTAATAGTTATATAATGCGTTACAAGAACTCTAATATAAAAATAAAAGGTGTAGGTGATTACATTGGAGTTGCAATATCGGGAAGAAAATACAATTCATATTCAGAATTTGATAGATGTACGGTACTAAAATCGTCTGATAATGCTGAGGTCGATCTTGCGATTATGCAATTAAATATCGGATCATTGCCACCACACGTGAAGTATTATTATGACATGAACGAATGTATAACAGATCCTAAGAAGATAAAACCTCAATCAGACAATTATATGACGATTGGTTTTCCTGCAGGACCTCGTTTAGGATTGGGAGCACATAGTGACTTACAGCCAACTATTCAAGATGCCAAAATTAATAAACTGCCAAACGAATATGGGTTCCAAATGCAAGGTGAAGCTATTGGTGGTAGTAGTGGTTCCCCTATATGCACAAAAAAAGGAAAACTCATTGGCGTTGTATGGGGAAAATCTACCCTTATGGCAACAAGTTCCTACGGTGTCCATGCTAAATATTTAAAAGAAATGTACGATAAAACTTATTAAAATGAAAAATATTATTCTTTCAATTTTAGTGTTTTGTCATTTATTTGTAAGTGCACAAAGTGTAGAGTGGATAACTTCTCCGCAATACGATTATTTAGAACCGATACAATACAATCTTGTAAAGGTTAAAACTAATGGTAAGGTTGGTGTCATTACAAACAAGGGCAGGATTGTAGTTGAGCCTGTTTATGATAGTATAACTGGATTTAAAGAAGGTAAGGCTCTCATAGTAGACAATAGATGCAAACAACTTATAGGGGTTATTTATGGAGCGACTAAGTCTATGAATAAAATAGATGGTTACGAAATAGATACTGATTTCCCTTATTTTTCCGATGGAATGTTAGCAGTAAAAAACTCTGATGGTAAATGGGGATTTCTTAACGCAAATCTTGATGAATGTGCAGGATACTTAAGTTGTAAAAACGAAAGCGTCTTGCCTTTTTCTGAAAATAAGACTTTCATTAAAATCAACTCTAAGGAACATGCCTATTTTGATACAAATGGTAATCCTATGATTGGTAATTTTGGTAAAATAGTTGACGGCTATTCCTTTTCAAACGGTGTAGCATTAGTACTTCTCAATAATTTGTCGTGGGCATGGATTGATACCCAAGGCAATGTCACAAGAAGTATAAAAGCTCCTAAACAGAAAACACTTCCTACAAAAAATGGTAAGACAATAACTCATTGCGGGAATGTTTTTAATTTTGATGACCAATGGTGCTTGATTAGCGGTAATATAGATAATAAGCTGGAAGAATATGAACATAATATTGGTGTCGACAGCTATACTTCACCACAAACTGTTATGTTGTCTGTGAATGACGACATATTGTTGTATGATGGAAAAGAACTAATACCACAACGTTTTGATGATATTATCATTCTTGATGGTGAGACTGTAGCAGTTGGCAGAAACGGTAAATATGGAATATTGCATATTATACCAAATCAGAATTTTAGCGCAGAGCAAGTAACAAGAGATATTGTCTTTTATCATGCTTCTAATGAAAAGGTTTTGTATAATATAAGTAAACCAGAACATCTTCAAGATAAAGATATCATAATTAAACTCAATGACAGCAATAAAAATAATGTCGCTTTCGAAACAGTAAACAGAGATAATTTAATAGAAATCAGCTTCTACATTGAACCGAAAGATGACAAACTAAATAGAAACTCTTCTGAAGAATATCATGTCACGGTGTCTTGTGATAATATTAAATACAAAGAAGAATCTTTCACTATAAATAAATTACAAAGGAAAGGATTTTCCATATCATGTACAAACAATACTATCTCGGCTGATTCATTAGGTTTTGCTAATTGTGATATAATTGTACGTAACAATACAAAAACAAAATCGAAGCCTACACATATCTCAATTACTTATGATGAAAATAAAGAGACAAAAGTTAAGGTATTCAATCCAGGCGAAAGTATAAAAATACCTGTTAGGATAAATGCTGTTATGAGTGATGATTATATCGATAAAGAGATTAACATTTCACTTTATGAAGATAATTATCCGGCAATACATTCAAAAGAGACATTAACAATACATAGGTATATTCCAGATGAAATCAATAATTATTAACTTAAAAATAACAAAGATGAAAAAAAGATTTTTATTTATCTTACTGATTAGTTTGTTAGTAGGACTACAAACTAAAGCGCAGACGGTCTCGACTTTCACAATGAAGGTTGGTCCTAAAGTAGGTTTGAACCTGTCAACTCTCAATGGGACACAAGATTTCGAGAATGTGTCAATGAAAACTTCTTTCAATGGTGGAGTCGTTTTTAACATGAGATGGGGACAACGTCATTTGAGCAGTGCTTTCGGTACTGGTATTTTTGGTCTTCAACCGGAGATCTTATTTTCAATGCAGGGAGCTAATGTTGATGGAAGACCTGTGAATCTTAATTATCTCACAGTCCCTGTAATGCTTAAGTTTTATGCAACAGAGTGTTTTAACATTGAATTCGGACCTGAGTTCGCTTTACTGGTTTCAGATCCAGGTACTGTAAACAGAAAAATGTTTACATACGATCTGAGTAACTTAAATGGAGGAAAAGATGTATCTCTTGCTGTTGGTATTGGTTATGACTTTGATTTTGGTCTTAGCGTCAATGCAAGATATAATTATGGCCTTAGTGAATTGGCAAACAATCTTCCATGGAAAAATAGTGTGTTTCAAATTTCTTTAAGTTGGTTAATAAAATTAAATATGTAGTTATGAAAAGAATTATATTATGTTCAGTCTTAAGTATAATAGCATTGTTATATTCATGTAATAAAGATATTGAAATCGAATCTGGATATCAGGTCAATGTGACAGTTAATCCGTCTAATGTTATGGGTGTATTCTCTGGAATTGATTATGAAATGCCAGAAGATTGTGTTCTTAGAATAAACCTTTATGTGTATGATAGTGAAGGATATTTGATAGAGGAATTACATGGTAAATGTTATGATTATACAAAAAAAGTTGATTTTTCAGTAAAGTTACCAGTAGGTGAATATACATTTGTTTCAACATCGGATATGTATGATACTTCTGGGTCTTGGGGTGACAACGGTGAATTCTGGCACTTTTCAAATGTAGATTATATATATGATTTTACAATTGAAGATACTGGTTATTTAGGATTTGATAATAAGACACTTGGTGTCATGATATCGAAAGAAAGTATAGATTCTCCTAAAAATATACTTATATCATTAGAAGCGGCAACGGCACTTATTCGCTATTCTTATAAAGATCTTCATTATGAGCTTGATGATATATTTGAGTTCGTTGGATTAGAAGGTCAATATTATCAAATTTATCAATATGATTTATTGATAGATAAGAATGTAGAAAAAGTTGTAATTGAAAGAAATAAATTTGTTTATCCAGTATATAGTACTTCTCGTTTTGTTTCTAGAGGTGATTATCCATGGTATTATAGTCAAAATATGTATGGTTATGAGGCGGTCCTGCCTATGAATAATGTTAGTTTTTGGCTACAAGCAACATTTAATAATATTGAAGACGATACAATGGTAGTAGACCCTGAGTGGATTCATCCAGTATTATTGAAATCAATTAAGAGTGGTATGCTTTACGATGTTGAAATTGACCTAATGAATAAAGATATTGAAATTGAGTTGGCTGCTGAAGATAAGATGGATTCTGATATATCAACAATGAAGAGCAAAAACACTGAAATGAAATTGATGGATTTGGTAGATTCTAATCCAAATCTTAAAGTTGACCGTTCTAACTTAAGCAAATGAATTATTTAAGTCAGGGACAATTGCCCCTGACTATCTATTATTAAAATCTGCCGTTATGATAAAAAAATACATTCTTTCGTTACTTATTGTTTTAAGTGCGTGCTCGTTTATATCCGCCCAAGAATTAGAAACACTTTACCTTAAAGATGGTTCAATCCTTAAGGGGGTAATGGTCGAGCAAGAACCAGGCAAAATGGTTCTCTTCTCAGGCGATCTGGTAAAGATTTCTCATGGTTTACGTATGGTGTCTGAGGATGTGTATGAGATACCGTGGGGTGATATCTCATATTTTGAGAAAGATGACAGATCGGTTTTATTATTGTCAGGAACTGATAGTCGTGTAACACTAAAAAATGGCAAATCTTACGAGGGCCTCGTTAAAGAGATTCATCCGGGACAGTTCCTTAAATTAAAAAATGAAAGTGATAAAACCTACGAATTCAACTATTCTGATATTAAAACAATTGAGACAATAGGGATAAATGAGAAACAGTCTTTAATAGAGCAATTATATCATAAGGATATGATAATATTAAAGAATGGAAAAACTGTTGTCGGCTTTATAGCTAAACAGAATATTGGAAAAACATTATCTGTCATTTTGGATGATGGTACTGATTTCGAAATCGAACTTACAGACATATACAGAATGAAAAAATCTGCTAATGAAAATTATAATCCAATCTATGATGTTGTGTTGCAACCAGGACAATTTGTACATGGTAAAGTCGATATAGAATTTCAAAATATTAAGCCAACCCAAGCAAATATCTATATTGTAAACACCGAGGCTAAGATGATAGATGCTTCTGTAGGACAGAAAGTGAACATCCATGCTAATCTTGTTGATAAGGAAGCTAAGATAAGTGCTGTTAAGGCAGTAAGAATCACAGAAAAGGCAAACCTTGTCGGTAACAAGGAAAATCATTACGAGACATTCAGAATGGAAGATTTTGAAAATTCCAATATCGTAATTGAAAAGTCTGAAGTGTCTAAAGTAGGAACAACAGAGTTTTCGTTCATTCCTTCTGAAACCGGATACTACGTATTGCAAGTTAGCAACATCAACGGATTTATAATTGTCAGAGTATCATAAATTAATAAACAATATGAGGATTAGGTATTTATTGTTGGTGACAATAGCATACTTGTCACTCGCTTCATGTACGCCGACAAGAAGTGTGTCAAAGATTAGCTATCAGTCTTTCAGGACTACGTTTGCTCAACCGGATAAAGAACATCCTATACCTGAAGACGCTGAGATAGTTCTTATGTATGACATTTCTGACAAAGGTGATTTCAATGTTGTTGTTTATAACAAGACTGATGAAATTATGACTATTGACCAAACAAAATCATTCTTTGTATCATCAAGCGGCAAATCTCAATCATACTTCGATCCAACTATAAGAACGATTTCACAAACCAATTCATCATCAACATCAAGAGGTACTTCCGTAAATTTGGGCGCAATTGCCAATGTATTAGGAGTTGGCGGAGCTGTAGGCGGTTTGCTCTATGGTGTCAATGTTGGAGGAGGAAGCTCTAATGGAGTTGCGGTAACGGAAGTCACTCAGATGGCTGACCAACCGACAGTTTCATTGGCTCCAAGAAGTTATGCCGCGATGTCAAAGACATTTAACGAACCTATGATAGGACGAGATGTTATAAGCACAAATTTGGAAATGACAGAAAAGACCTCTCATTGTAATTTTAGTTTTTGCATATCATATTCACTTGATGGCGGAGTAAGTTATAAGAAATTGGTCACCGATTTCTATTCTAATTCTCGTATTGTTGTTCCTGTTTCTAAAAATGAACAATTGAACGATGCCTTAAAAGAGATATTCAGAATAAAACCAGATGCTATTTATGAGCCTTTCTATCAGCTGATATTTGATGATAATCTTTACAGCAGCTATGATATTTATACAAATGGATTATTCTTTGATTTTAAATGATAAAAACCGATATTTGATATGGGAAGATTTATTGTTAAGATTTTATTAATGACATCTATAGTTATTATAACCAGCAGTTGTAAAGTGCAGAAAGTTGATATTATCGGTAGATATGGTACAGAAATATATGATTATAAGAAGAATAAAATTGCAGAAATACCAAGTACGGGAAGAGTAACAGTTGAAATCAGTAAAAAATACGATGATTTACCAATGTTTTTATCTTATGATAGAAATGTTGGAGTTTATGTACCATTTGCATTTAATTTTGAAAAGAAGTCAACCAAGGAAGTATTGTTGTGTACCACATGGCCTACAGCACCTTTGTTATTTTTTGGTCCTTTCCTTTATGTAGCTGCTGATGTGGGTAATTCTCAATTTGTTAACCATTTCAAATACCTGCCTGAACAACAGACCAATCAAGATATAGTGTTCACCCCTCTTAAACAAACTGCAGATTATAAGACAGTCGGTAAGAAAAGATCATATTTACCGAGTTATGAAACAGTGGATAACAATAAAGATAAAAAGGAAGAATATCTCAACTACACTCAACGTGAAGAAAGAACAGTTGTTGATAATAATGCCAGCAATACATATAAAAGTCAACCTGCTCGTACTGAGTCTGTGAATCACTCTCAACATGTTATTGGTACTTATTACGGTACAGGCAGACTGATGTCGGATAACGAATTAATAGAACGATATGACAATTTAAAAATTGTTGTTACAAAACGAACAGATAATATGGTTAAAGTTGATGTATATGTTAATAGTATTCCATATTTCAGCTCTACCAATATTTACAATATATCAAAAACATACAATGAATATACTTTACATCATACAACCAATGATTCATACATCACTGTAGATGAAGATGGTAAACTTGATTTTACATATAAAAATATCAGGAATAAGGGTTATGTCCTGAAAATTAATGCTGAAAAAGAATAAAATTAAGAGTTTAATTTAAAATATAATATTATGGGAAATAGTAAAACAATATGTCCAGGAATGGAAGGCGCATATACAAGTGCATCAAACAATTTTAACCAACAAGATGTGAATACACCGCCTCAAGGTACGCAATTTTCTACTCCATTTACCACCATGCATTCTCCAACAATGTCATATCAAAAACCAATAGTTGGTTTCTTATATTCAGTATCAAAAACATCTGCGGGTGAGTATTGGCCATTGCATGTAGGTTCTAATAGTATAGGTCGTTCGCAGGATAATGATGTTTGTCTTAGCGAAACAACGGTTTCATCTCAGCATGCTGTTTTGGTAGTAAGACAGATGAAGAATCCTGAAAAGATTATAGCATCTATATGTGATTCTCGCTCAACCTGCGGAACCATGATAAATGGAGAAAGCCTTGGTTTTGATCCAAGAGAGTGTTTTAATGGTGATGTCATAACTATAGGTGAGCATTACGACTTATATTTCATATTAATTGATGCTAAACAGATTGGGCTAAATACTTGTCGAGAGTTTTCTCCTTCTGATATGAATATGGGAGATGCTTATTCGCAATCGATGTCAAATGATATTCCCAGAACAGATTATAATGATAGAATGGGCTCAGGTACGGGTACTGTTGGTTTTGATGGACAAGCTCCTAAAGCATCATCGTTTAACACAGATAGAAACACACATACAGGAACTCAGTTCTTGTAATCAAACCATTGATAAATATGATTAATAAATTAGATGGATTTGATGATAGTGCAATAGAGGTGTTTCAAATAGCTGAGGCATACGCTAAAGAGAATATGAATGCAGCTATTGAGCCAGCACATATTTTAAAGGCACTACTCCACAAAGATATTGGTTTGGTCTCATTTATTGAGAAAGAATTGGAAGCAGACTACTACTATATCTTAGAGTGGGCAGATATGCGAATTAAAATGTCAAAAAAGAGTTCCGACTCTTCGATGAAAGGTTTTTCTGCTTTAACAAAAGCCGTAGTCAGTGAAGCGGATAGCATCCGTGCCAACTCAAAGAAGGAATCCATCGATCCTATTTCACTGCTTATTGCTGTCGTTACTCCGGGTGTAGGTTTTACCTTTGAGCAATTGAAGACACTTCCACTCCAGAAAGAAAGTATTGCAGCGGCTTGTAGCTCTCAAAATGGTAAGATTGCAACCTCATCTAATACAGAAACAAAAAAGCATTCAAAAAGTTCAGGAGGCAAAAGCATTGAAGTATATTGTATTCTGAAAAACCAACAGCAAGCAGACGGGAAACTGTCTGAATCGATAGGGTTCGAAGATGAACTCGGAGAGATTTACGGCATTCTTGGTCGTAAAACAAAATCAAACATCCTCATTACTGGCGAATCGGGTGTTGGTAAAACAGCGTTGGTCAATGCTTTTGTGCAAGCCATTACCAATGGTAAAGTTCCGACCTATCTTCAAAATGCACAAGTATATGAGCTTGATACAATAGCGTTGTCGATCGGAGTATCATATAAAAGTGAGATTGAAGGTCGAATGAAAAAGATATTGGATGAATTATCTGATAAGGATAATGCTATCCTCGTAATTGAATCATTCGACAAACTTATGGATAAGCAAGGTGCACTTAGCGGTACTATCAATCTTCTGAAATCTTCATTGAATCAAGGTCTATTGTGTATTTGTACTTCATCTATTGAAGGATTCACAAAGAATATTGAAACCGATAAGGAAATTACAGGTAAGTTTGAACGTATCATTATTGAAGAGCCATCAGTTGATGCAACAGATACTATACTTCAAACTGTTGTAAAATCATTTGAGACATTCCACAACTTAAAAGTGTCTGATGATTTTATAATCAACTCAATTAGACTTGCTAAGAGATATTTCAGCGAGAAACATTTACCAGATTCAGCAATAGACTTAATTGATCGTACAATGGCATTGCTGAAAATCAAAAATGATTTGAACCCGGACGAGAAGAAAGATGTTGTATGTGTAGAACATTTGATGGAAGTTGTTTCACAGAAAACAGGTATTCCATTAGGAAATGTTCAGGCAGCAGAAAGAGACAGACTTGTAAATGCAGAAGACATTCTAAAAAAACGAGTTGTCGGTCAAGACCATGCAATAAAGGTTGTACTTGATTCAATCTACGAATCGCGCTCGGGATTGAACAAAAAAGGTCAGCCAATAGGTAGCTTCTTCTTCCTCGGTCCTACTGGTACAGGTAAAACAGAGCTTGCAAAATCATTAGCGGAATTCTTATTCCAAGATGATACCGCAATTCTTCGATTTGATATGTCAGAATACAAAGAGGAACACTCAGTAGCCTTGCTCTATGGAGCCCCTCCAGGATATGTTGGTTATGAAGAAGGTGGTTTGTTGGTAAACCAAATTCGCCAGAAGCCCTATTCTATCGTGCTTTTTGATGAAATTGAAAAAGCTCATCGTTCTGTATTCGACTTGTTCTTGCAAATTCTTGATGAAGGCAAGTTGCATGACAGATTAGGACGTGTGGGTGATTTCTCCAATGCCTTGATTATTTTCACTTCTAACATTGGCAGTCAATATGTATTTGACCAATTCGGAAAGAATATTGTTCCTACACATAATGATATGCTTGAAGTTATGCAGGGGCATTTTCGACCAGAGTTTTTGGCTCGTCTAACAGAGATTGTTCCTTTCGCCCCTATTAATGAAAAGATTGTAACAATGATATTCAATATTCACCTGAAAGGACTGTTGAAGACATTGAAGGAGCAAAATATAACCTTAACAGTTGATGATAAAGCTATTCACAAGATAGCAATGAGCGGATTTAATGCTCAATACGGAGCAAGACCTATTCTCGGTATTCTCCGCAAAGATATTCGCCGTCCGTTGTCAAAGATGATAATCTCTGGTGAGTTGAAGGATGGTGATAGTGTTACTCTTACAATTGACGAGAAAGATGAATTAAAATGGGATATCTTACATCTCGAATAATCACATAAAATATTATCTAATATGGCAAAGAAAACAGTAATTTCTAAAGTCCTCGATGCTGAGGCAGTAGATGGTATCATTGAGTTTCCTCAAAACAAGACCCTCTACGTAGATCAGTTTACCGACATGGCACCAGTTAAGCCAGGTGAAGTCTTTCAGCCTGAGACGATGGAAGATGTCTTTGAACGTTATCAACCAGAAAAGCGTAATGTACAGATGTTAGATTTGGAAGGTCGCCCTATTAAGGAGAACTTCAAGTTTAATGCGATTAAGGATTTTGATGACAAGGAACTTGTCAAGCAAAGTGCTTATTTAGGTCAGCAGAAAGCAGCAATAGATTCATATAAAACTATTGAGCTGCAGTTGATAAAGAATAAAGTGCTTAGACGTGCATTTGAAGATGAAGAAAGCAGAAAACATCTTGTAGTTGCATTACAGGCTATTCTTGCAGAGTTGGAGAATAATTAATAAGTTGAACCTAATAAATTCAGAATAATTATGTCAGAAGAATTGAAACCGCAAGTTCAAGCAGCCAGTATAGTTACAACTGCTGAGAGTGCTTATCTGGAAGAGATAAAGAAAATTGAAAATCCAACGGACCGCTTGAAAGAAAGTCTCGAAGCTTTGGAAGACTATGGAGATTTCGACCTTTTGGAAACAATGGCTGACGGTTTGGAGAACATGAATCCAGAAAGCAGGGCGGCAAAGAAAATCTTTTTACAAGATGACGAATTTGCAGAACAACGTAAGCATTTGAAAACAGACTTGCTTATGTGGTTGAACATCCTTGATAGCGATGCAACTACAGCCTCTGAAGCTGTAGAAAAATGTCAAGAAGCAGCTAAGGCTGCTGAGAAGAATCTTCTTCAGAACCTTGGTAGCGTACATGAGCAAACAAGTAAATTAGAAACAGCATATCGTTCACTCGGAGAATTTTTTGCAAATGCAGGACAATCGAAACTTAAGTGTCTTAATATCATCAATGTTGATAAAGAGGATTTGGGTGATCCTGATGGCCGTGTTTTCGCTGCAGTGCGTGACGAGTTAGGTCGAAACTTTGACCGTCTCTCGTTGAAAGATAACTACTCTCTTTTGGTTTCTCCTGGTTATCTTGGAAGCAAACAAGTAGTGAATATGTGGGGACAGATGGCATACCGTAATAAAGTTATGTTGGTAACTGACTATGCAGACTCTCCTACACTAAAATTGTTGAATAAAGGATTAGACAAAGCTAATTTGAGTGATAGTGATGCTTATTTGGCAAATGTGATTATGGCTTGCAACTACATCCTTGGTCGCAAGAAATCAGATGAGAATAACGAAGATGAAGAAGATTTGTTCTTGCCTCCTTCAGCTGCGATAGCAGGCCGCATGAGTAATACAGAGGAAACTCCTATTTCACAAGGTATTGCAGGTAAAAAGTACGGTACAATTGATATGGCAAAAGGTACTCGTCTTGACTTGCTTAAGTCGGAACTTACCGCCTTGATTGACAAGGGTGTTGTGCCTATGACATTTGAAGAGAACCGAGTAATGGCATTCTCCAACCGTTCTCTTTATAATGGAGCGACTGTAGGTTTGCAAGAGTATCCGATCGTTCGTGTTTTCGACTGGATTGGCAAGGTCTTTTCGAATTTCTTCAACGATGAAGCTTTCAAAAATTGGAACGGAAAATTAGCCCAGGAATTACGTGAACAAGTTATAGATTTCTTGGAAGATTATAAGGGTCCTGGAAAACTTATTGAAGGGTATTCTAATCCTAAGATTGTTCGTAACGAGAAAACAAAAGATATAGAAATAGAGATAGAATTGAAACCATTCTTTGCGGCCAAGAACTTCTACATTAAGTTGACAGGACATAATGGAGATAATGGTGTTACTGAATGGACAAATGAAATAAAATAATTTATAATAATCTAAATCACAAAACATTATGGCAGCTCCAAGAACAGCTCAATTGAAAGTTGACGGTTGCGAAGATCGCGAAGTCACTTATGTACAATATCAATTTAATCAACAAATTGATGTTGAAGGTCAACCAACAGGTACAACACGTGGTGGCGTTATTAATTTAAGAGTTAAATCGACAGATGCAGGTAACACAGATTTGTTAGAATGGACCTGTGATTCATACGGCTCAAAAAATGGTACAATCACATGGCCAAATAAACTTGGTGGGATCATGAAGACTCTTTCTTTCGTCGATGCTTATTGCGTCAGTTATGAAGAGGTATATGATGATACAAACACAGATCGTATGTATGAGTCTATTACTATCACATGCCGTCAACTCAATGTTATAGGTAAAGGTAGTGTTGAATACGATAACCACTGGGCTCTCTAAAAATTTAATAACAATGAGTGCGACTATCTTAAATAGGTAGCCGCACTTTTAATCAATTTGCTATGGGATTTAAAGCTACATTAATACTTGACCGTTGGCTTAATTCAGCTTCTGAGGTAGAAAGATGTGAAGATAAATACAAATATGAATTGGTGGAATGTGAATATGAATTCTATCAGTCATTAGATGAAAGCGGGAAACCATCATCTCGACCACAAAGCGGATTGATAAAGTTTGTCATGCCAGCACAAGGTGATGACGACCTGACATTCTATAACTGGATGTTTGATAGAGCGGAAAGACGTAAAGGTACGATAGAAATGCTTTTATCGACAGATGATAACAAGAAAAAATATCTGCATCTGTGCTTTGAAGATGCCTATATGGTTAATATGTACCAATATTTTAATAATAACAATAGTTTGTTAGTACGCACTAAAGTTACATTAAGTGCAAGAAAATTTGTTTTCGGCGGAAAAGCCGACTTTGAAAACGATTGGAAGAATCGTTAAGTTATAGAACATAGTAGAATGAATATGGATGACTCCATACAAAAAAAACGATTTGGAGAGCTTACTTCAAAATCATCTGGGATTGGTAATTTTTACGATACAAATGTATCTCATAATGTTAGCCAATCAATGTATTCAGAAAGTGAAATACCTACTCCAAACGAATATCTATCTGCAAAGAATGCAATAGATACTTATTCTAAGAATACAAATAACATAGAATCAGGCAGTATAATTAATGACAATTCATCTGCAGAAGATGATTTTAGCGCTGATATGATTAGCGAGATAGAAGTAGTGCTTGATGGTGGTGTTTCTTCTCGTAATTCATTTTGTTCCATTAATGGAAATGAATATATGTTGAGTAGTTATTCTTTATCACAAGAATTGCTACAACCTATGATATTATCTTTCTCCATTGAAAAGGAAGATAAAATAGAGACACAATCGGATGTTGTCTTCAATGATTCAACGGAACTTATCGGTAAATCGATAGATATAAATGTATCCACGGTAAAGACTAGTTATAAAGATAGTGATTCTAATTCATCTAAGAATGCTTTTGTGTTCAAAGGAATGGTAATTAGCGTATCAGCCTCGAGAACAACTGCAAGTTCTCAATCTGCGAGTATAACAGTAGCTACATGGGATGCTATGCTCCAGAACGCTCCGCATTGTCGTTCCTTTGAGAATATGACATTGAAAGAGATAGTAGAATCTGTTCTAAAACCATATAGTGATATTAAATCTAATGTAAATCCAAGATTTAAAGAAAAAATACCGTATATAGTTCAATATAACAAAAGTGATTATTCTTTTATTAGTTCTTTGGCTGTGCGATTTGGTGAATGGATGTACAATACAGGTGATACTTTCATATTCGGAGAACTTGATGAGTTTAATGCGGATAATGTCACCTTAGAATATCCTGGTGGAAGTTTGATGTCGTATGGTTTGGGTATGGGTATTAATTCTTTCTCATTTAATCATATTTTGCCAGACCATTATAAGTTTGGAGACGAAGGTGCCATATTGAATGAGTCTGCTAATGGTAAGATAGATAGTGTTGCCAAGGGATGGACTGAAAAAGCTTATAATGCTTCTTTGCAGAGATATAAAAATGAGAGTTTGATATCATTGTTAGTTGGTGGGTTCGATAATGCAAAAGATTCAGAAGGAGCGGATGCTATACTGGATTATTCGTTGATGATAGAGTCTCAAGGAAAGATGACTGGTTTGATGTCGGTGAATGGTCATTCAAAGTTGGCAATGTTGAAAATAGGACAGGAATTCTCTATCCATGATGGTTTTAAAAACAAAACGTCTGATAAAAATGATGTTAATCAAAATTCGATGAGAGTTGTTGGAATAAATCATTCTTTTGATTATAGACAGGAATATTCCAATAGTTTTGTAGCTGTACCTGTTGAATGTAATTATCCATCATATTCCGACGCTGATGTTTTTCCTTTTGCTCCACCACAGCGTGCTAAAGTGGTTGATAACAAAGATGAACAGAAATTAGGACGTATTAGAGTTCAGTTCCCTTGGCAAGAAATACAGAGTAAGGATATGAAAACTCCTTGGCTGCGTATTGCTGTACCATACGCTGGAGCAAGTAAGGGACACCAGTTTATACCTGAAATTGGTGAGGAAGTCATGGTGGGTTTTGAGATGAACAATGCTGAGCGTCCTTACATTATTGGCTCATTCTATAATGGTGGTAATGGTAAACCAGATGAAAATTGGGCGGTATCTAAAGAAGAAGATAATACGACCAATAATATAAAGGCTATTAGAACCCGTAACGGTCATACTATTCTGTTTAACGACAAGGGGGATGCCGGATTTCTTGAAATTTATGACAATAAGAATAATACATATCATATAACCTTGTCTGCCGATGATAAAAAAATTACTATATATTCTGCTGGTAATGTAGAAGTTGTGGCTAAAAATAATATTAATGTCAGTGCGGATGGCAATATTGATGTCATAGCAAAGGGTGATATAGGCGTTAATGCAGATGGCGACATAGGCATAAAAGCTAAAGGAAACATATCTATGGAAGCCAAGAAAGAAGTCTCAATACAGGCTTCTAAGGTTAAAGTCCGCTAATTATTATCAGGAATAATATGGAATACGTTTGCACTGGTGCTACTCTGAAATGTACAATGGGTACATCCTGCCCTAAGTTAAAGGCTACACCTAAAAATGTGTCTTTAACGGGGAAAGACCAAGCGAACATTGCAGATTATGTATCTATGAAGAATGTTCCAAGCTTTGGACGATGCCGTTCATTAGGTTATCCTCCTACAGCATCTGCAACAGCAGCTAATCATGGTAAACTTACACCAATGCCCTGTGTGCCGGGAACCTGTCCAAAATGGAAAGCAATAGATAAAGATAGTTTAATATGTGGTGAACCAGCCTTATTAAAACCTGCAACATTAAAATGTATGTATGGTGGCACCATTTCAATTGTGGATCCTGGTCAGACATTAGAAATAAAATCTTCTGAGACAAAACAACTAAACATAAACGAAACAAATGCAAATAAGAAAAAGCAAATAATAATTAAAACTGATTATTCTAAGAATTCAGACCTTGATAATCTATTTAAATCTATTAATAGCAACCTAGGGGAAGAGAAATGGTTCGAACATGGAGATATGAAAATTTCTATAACAGATAAGGATGACGTAAATGGCTTTACATATATGGACGGAAGAATCAGTTTGTCGCGTGATAGACTAGATAACGTAAAGATTGCAATAAAGAAGATAGGAGAAGAAAAGTCTGAAACAATTACTTTTTCCGAAGCTGATGCTATGGCTACTCTGTGGCACGAAATAACCCATAATAGAAACAAGCCCGGCAATATGAAGTTGACAGAAGAGCAAGTTAAAGTGATGGAAATGATGAACGAGTTTGTGGCCCGAAAGACATTGCCAGAATTTTATAGTCAACTTGGGTGTGACACTATGCCTTATCCTGAATTTATTAATAATAGAGACTCAACCGGTTACAACCGACGTGTTCTATCGTATGAATTTGTAATTGAAAAGTTTAACCTTAATAAAAATAAGGTTTATGAATCTGCCAAGAAAAATCTATTTAATTTAAAATACACAGAGCAAGAAACAACAGCAATGCAAGCACTCATTGATGGAGGACTTGCAAACTATAAGTCTGTTAATGGTAATACGATAAACAAAGAGAGGCTGAAAAACATCATCAAGCTATGTTCGATGGGAGTCGATAAAATAACAATAGAAAACTATATGAAGAAAGAAGGTTTAATCCCTTAATAATTATTTTTGCATAAAATTATAAACAATAATAAATTATGGATTATACAAACTTAAAAAGTAAGACTATATACGATTTCTGCAATGATGAACAGATGATTAATAAATTGGTTATCATGTCTAAAGAAGATTTATTTAGAGAATTGAATGCCAATCCTGTTTTGAACGCTCTAATTCTAAGTGAATTTGCAGAAATGACAGATAATAAGGAATTGATGCAGGCTGTCAACGAACAGTACAAGGTTGAACTCCAAAAAGAGAACAATGAATTTGTTGCTTTTCTTGACGATTAATAGAGGCTTGTAGAAGTTACAAATTCTAAATATGGATTAGAAAAATCTATATTATTTTATGATAATTAAACTTTATCATTTTTTCTATTGTATTTTTATTATTGTATGTATTCCTATTATGGGAGTTCATGCCCAATCTAACGATAATTTCAAAAAGTTGCAAGAAATATCGCTTGACAAAATACATCAGAAGAAATCAAACTCGAAAACAAGTCAACGACAAAATCAACAAGAAATAAGCGTCAATGATTCTATTTTCAAGTTGTTTGATGTTGATATAGATTTGACTTTGGGTGAAATATCTCTTGATATGTCTTGGGGAGATCCTGTTAAGAATCCTCAAATCAGGTGTAATAAAGCAAGCAATTTATATGGTCCGGTAAGACATAATGCAAATGGAAGTATCAGATGGCACAGAGGTTTTGATTATTATGCCTCCAAAGGAACGCCTGTCTATTCTGTTGGAAATGGAGTCGTTTCATTGGTTCAAAAACATCCAGATTATGGACTTTGTGTTTTGATAACACATAAGAGGCCCAAGAAAATCTACTACTCTTTCTACGCACATTTGAGTTCTGTTTCTGTAAAGTATGGCGAGAAAGTGCAAAAAGGGAAAGTGATAGGCAAAAGTGGAACAACAGGAAATGCCTACAATCTTACCGACCAAGAGGAACATTTGCATTTTGAATATAGAACAAGTCCAAAACATGGAGATAGAAAACAAGAAAATCCAAATGCTATATTAAAAACCAAATTCTATAGTGCAGACCCTAAAAACAAATGGCAATCAAATGTCGGTGTTGTGAAGAAAGGTGGTCAAAGTTTATTTGAATAATATGAAACTCTCAAAACCAAATATACCTAAGGAATTAGATGCCGATGTCGCTTTGTCGGTAGTGATACCTCACGTCGATAAGATTACAGATGGTAAAGTTTCTTTCTTATATGACTTCAAAGGCGTGTCGGAACGTACGGCTTTAGGTGATGACCTTAATATAACAATAAAGAACAAACAGAGCGCTGCATCTGATGTTCGATTTTCATTGAAACGTGATAGTCTGTATCATATACTGCCAGAATATCTTTTCCATCCTTTAGATTGTTATTTGGGAATTGAAGGCGACAATGAAGAGTTTGACAAACGTTACAAAGAACAAGAAGAACAGAAAAATAAAGCTCTTAATTATTTTAAACCTTTTGACGAGCAAATCCAGCAACTGAGATTTAAATATCAACAATGGCTTAATGAGAATATCTTCAGTGGTAATCAGTTTTTGTCTGACTTTATTACAGAAGGTCATAACATTAACTTAAACAATAAATTCATAAAAGCAGTCTATCCTTGCATTCCATGGTTGAGAGATTGTCGTGGAAATGATGATATGCTAAGAACTGCTTTGGGATATGCTTTCCAAGGTAATGTTACAGTGGTAAAAGATTGTAAAGAAACAGATGTTCCACTGTCTGAAAAAGTACCGTCACAACTTGGTAAGTCTCTCGAAAGATTATATTGTGGTGCAACGTTTAAGAATAGGACGAATATCTGGAAAGTATTTTATCAGACTATGATTAAAGACAAACAGGAATTAGCATTATTAAAGAAACAGATTAAAGAATTTGGCGATTTCTTTGAGTCGTGGTTCTTACCGATGGAAGATAAAATGGTTATTGATTTCGGAGATAGGTTCGCTAATCCTAATCTTGCGGATACTAAAGATACAAAAGGTGTTTTTTTGAATTATAGTACACAATTGATATAGATTTAATATGAATAATAAATATCGTATAGATTGGCAAGCTGGTATGCGCTTGACGGATGAGACTTTTCGTTCCGCAGATGAGTTTTATGTCTCATGTTTGCAACCTTTATACTCGGTTTTGGTAAATGGCGACTACGGCTTCCTTAGTCAGCCTGTGTTCCGTTATGAAACCACAGAAACCGATTTGTCGGTGACTGAATTTGAGGCAAATGCTATAACCTATTCTGGAAAATTAATTCAGTTATCGTTTAACCGGGAAGAGCGAAATTTGTTTCAAAATGTTCGTCTTCCTAATACAACGGAGCCTATAATATTGTTTATAGACAAAACTTCCGACAAAACTGTAAAAATCGAAAATAACAATACCGATGTTCCTTATTGTGATGCTGATTATCAGCTTTTGGTTAAATTAGAGAGCGAACATTACAGCAATCCAGATGCTGTACCATTTGCAAGATTGATATATCGACATGGATGGAGTATGGATTCATCATATATCGCTCCATGTGTGTCTTTGAAAGCAAACGGTACGCTTCTCAGGTCAGCATCAAGTTATGTGGTAGAATTAGATTCCATTATAAAAAGTCTTAAGTCAGCTGCAGATACTGACCAATATGTAATGATAATGTCTTTATTACCATTGCTTAGTCGTACTGTTATAGAGATTCAAAAGGAGTCTGATAAGATGACACCTCGTCATTTGATAACACTAATGCAGGAAGTCATACAAAGTATATTGTGCGTTGCTGAGATAGAGACAGGCGTTGTAATTCCAGAACAAGAACGCTGCGTGGCTTTCGTAGAATCTCACTATACTCCGTACGTGATTTCAGAGATGATAAATGAAGGAATCGCTCTTACCCATATTCTCATCGATATAACAAAGACATTTGGGGTTAGAGAGGTTGTTATGCCAGAACCAGAAGTCGAAAGAGTAAGACCTCAACGTAGAATTGTTGGAAACACAGATAGCATCCGTAAAAAACATCATTAATGCAATATAGTGATTCTCCTATTATATTTGTCAACGATGCTCAACTGGATCTTCAGATAGCACGTCCGCTTAACAATATTAATTCTATGATTGATAACTGGATCGACATTGTTGTTTTTACCAGCATCAGACGTTTTAAGGCAGATGAAGAATTTGGTTTCAGTTTTTGGGATAATGAATTTATCGCCATGAATCTTGTCGATTTCAATCATGGTTCCGACTATAAAGTTGTAAAGCGTAACAATCGTGAAGAGAAGGTTCAGATGTCGCGTTCTGGCATCAGGCAATGTGAGAAGAGTGTCAGAGACAGTATCCTGTATTATCTTCCATTTTTCAAATATTTGGAGGTGGAAGTGAATCTCAGCATGGAAAAGGATAAATACTCACGCCGTGGTGAAAATAGCAAATATGTTGTGAGAGTATTGGTGAAAGGTCGCCTGACATATAATGAATATGCGGGTACTCGTGAAAGTGACTATCGTCGTGAAGTAGAGTTCTTTATGGACCCATTCTTAAATAATAAATAATGGACATAAAAGTAAGAAATAAAGTAGCCGAATTGCAACGGGCAATGGAACATGAAGAACAACGCATTTCCATGTCAGATCCTATTGCCAAGATGATGCTTGTTGCAATGGCGCATCAATCTTGTGAGATTGAGAGAAAAATGGACCAGACAGTCGCAAGATTGTCTGAGCAATTTTGTAATCAGGTGTTGCAAAAAAGCAATTTGCAGGCTCAACCAGCTGTTAGTGTTGTCAGTATAGGTAACGGCCGTGAATATGTTCCGTATTTTATAGATGAAAACGATGTTTTTACTTATAAGGCGACAAAATGCAACTACCGTCCAATTTTCAAGTCGCGTATAGTTCCTGGTGGATTGGTGGCTTGTTTCATGAATAACGTTTTGTTGCAACCTGGCAAATCTCCTATTACAGCTACATGGCCCGATAACAAACATAAAGATGAGATATGGTTAGCATTTAGTGCTGCGGGTGAAGTTAATACGTTGGAGGATACAATGATTGCGTTCTCGCATCCGTTGCCTGAAGAAATGTTGATGGCTGAAGTCGGAGACGTTCAGATACCAATGTCGTCAGTAATGGAGGATGCACCACGAACACTGAATTCTAATTTTATGCTAATGGAATTCTGGAAGAAAAGCTTGGTATATTATGGATTATGGTTGTATCGTTTTGGTCCGTGTTCCAATAAACGTACCTTACATCGTGGAGAGATTCCCGCATGGATAATGGATTCGTATTCTCAAGAAATAATAGACCCTTTTGTCGGTAACCGTTATCTCTGGATAAGGATAAAATCTTCAAAAGGTATTTACTTGCCTATTAACACTGCTATTATGTTTAACACCGTACCAGTTGTGAATTACGATATACAGGATGTGAAATTGAGTTATAGCGAACCTATACAACGTTTGGAAAACGACAAGACAGGAAGCTATTTTTTGGATGTTGTGCAAAATCAAGAGCAGGCACAAGATTATTTCATCCGTGATTTTGATGTTGCACAATATGATAATGAACGTATTCGTGAGGATATAACAAATTTATATAATCATTACGTTAACGACTACTTTGCTTTTGTTGATAGTAATTCCTTGCATGATGGAGCAACGCTTCGTTCTTTGCGTCAGTCAATGATGCAGGTTTACGATTCATTGGATGAATATCGTTCTGGAAATACTCGTCCATACGGTGGTGCATATGCAATACGTAATCCTCGTAATAATCAACAACCTATGGTGCTGACCTATTTTACGACAAATGGTGAACGAGGTAATTTATTAAGACGTGGAGGAAGATTAACATCCACTAATGCTGCAGTTGGAGATGTCGAAGCATTGATTGACGCAACAGGTGGTCGAAACAAAGTAAGAGATATAAAGACTTGCAAAGAATTGGCGAAACATATAATTAATAGTAACGATAGATTGTTTACTAAGATTGACCTATTGCAATATTGCAAAATGGAATTTATGCGTGCTTTTGGGGAAGAGGCCATTGCATATTGTAATATTTCTCTGAAAGAAAGTAATATCGACGTTGATGGTCATATAGAGAAATGTCTTAATATACATTTTAATACACTCTCCGAAACCATGAAGGAAGCGGTATATAATTCCGATTTCTTCAATTATCTGAAGATAAATATTGAATTGAGAAAGAGTTTTAGTTGGGAAGTTAAATTAGTATAGGATTACAGAATCAGGATCACAATCTTGTTTTTTTAATTACTGTTACAATACAACTCTATAACATTAAGCTTTATCTCAAGTCTTACGCTTAATGAATTTCGGTAATCAGAACCTAGCAATAGCAAAAAAGATACCAATATATCTAACGTTTTACAAATGTCTAATCAGTATAACTTTCTGATTCATACAGGATTATTGAAAAATAACGACACTAATTTGTTAGGCGGTGGAGTAGGCGGATTTAATAATAATGAACACTCTCTAAGAAACACTTTTCATAAAAATAGTGATGATTCCATAGTCCTTCAAAAGGATGCCGCTGCACTTTGTCAGTTTGTATATGCCTGCGACCCTAATAGAGATGGAGAAGACGAAATATTCGCTACTTCATCTGGTGTCTGGAAACCATTTTACATAGAAACGCAAAAAAGTCCCTATTCTTCAAAGATGCTTCATGCCTTAAAAAAATTCTACAACTATAATCAGCAACCATTGGACAACAAGCTAGAATTAAGAGTAGAAGATGAAGGATTGCTAAATAGATTTGGTTATGATGGGCTTGCAGGTGTCGTTAAATACGGAATAAGCTGGATGCTTAAAGATGAAATGGTTTCTTTAGAGAACCGCTTGGCAGACAGGAGAATAGGTTTTTTTTCTATGATTTTTTATAAACAAGTGACAGATACAATGTATGATATCGCATACGTCACAGCAGGTACTACTGCGAACCTAAAAAATCTTAGGGGTATTTATGATTTTCTTGTAGATAATCTCCTGACGAACATACCACAAGGAATAACAGGCATATCACCTCAATACACTCGTTCAATCCAGAATGCTAAAATTTTATCAAAAATTTGTAGTGAAAATTCTTCAACAATAAGAAATCTCTATTTTTTTGGACACTCGTTAGGTGGAGGAATGGCTATTTCTAATGCATTGGCTACAGGTCATAAAGCAATAGTGTTCAACCATGCAGGGTTAAACAGACTGAGAAAAAATAGCGGTAACCATAAGTTAATAAATTGGATATGGGGGAATGAAAATAGAAATTTGAAGGATTATAACGATAGTGTGACAAGTTATCACACAAGAGGAGATTTTTTAACAACAGAAAAAGGACAAGGATGGATAGGAGTCAATCAGCTATTGTCATACGTAAGTCCATCAAATGAAGATGGTAATAGAATAACACTAGGAGAAGGAGGTCATGGTATCGTTGAAATAATTGATACGTATTATGGACTGAACAGAATATCCGAATCTACAATTGATTATATAAAAGGTTTTTAAATATTAAGTATGATACAATGTAAAAACTGTGACTATCCCGTTATAAACGGTATGCACACTTGCCCGAATTGTTTGGCAGAAATGCCTGAAGAGATAACAACTCCTCTTCCTGTTGAGGAAGATATTTATGAATATGAAGATGACGAAATTCCGTATTGTACTTTACGTCCTATAGCAATGCCAGGCGAAAGAGAAATGCCTGAAGAAATATACGATGAAGGTGCTGAGGTTTATCTGTCTCGTCAGAATACTGTCCCACACGATAAATCAATTGACGATGAGGAACAAGCTTGTTTCTTCTTCTCGGAAGGACATTGGTTTATTGAAGACCGTTCACGTGATAATTCAACTTATGTCCATGCCGGAGCAGGAATCAAGTTGGAACCAGGTGATATAATTAAGATGGGAGACAGACAATTTGTATTTAGTATAAAGACCAGAAAAAAATAATCACTATGATAATTCCTGCTATTAGAAGCCTTTTGCCAATCTTGCTTAAATCTGCAAGATTCACTCCTACATCTAATGAAGTAGCTGTTCTTTCACGTTTGATAAACAGAATGAAATATCTTCGTTCTAATGCTTCGTCAATACGAGAAGTTGCAAGAAAAGCTGTAGATGAATGTAAACAATCATATCAATCAGTTAACCCAACAGTAGAACTATTTAAAAATAAATGGGGTTGGGACAAGGAAAAACTCATTGATGTTTTGGAATTGCTATGGAGAGAAGTTAAGTAAATAATAAATACTATGAATAACAATACAGTCAAGCGTTGCGATTTTCGCATACATGATATAATTGATGGTAAATATCGTGTGGAACGAGTGTTGTCGTCAACACAAACATATCAACAATTTAAAGTTATAGACTCTTCAGGTAAAGAATATATCTTGAAATTGCTAAAGTTATGGGAGGTAGAACCTCGTTTACGTAGCAATATGATAGTGTCTGCCGAGAATGAAATAAAAAGTTGCAACATTAAAAGTCATTATCTTACCAATATTGTTCAGACTGGTATTGTGAATGGCAATCCTTATCTTTTAACTGAATATTTCAAATCATTAGATCTGACACATTATTTAAGAAATCCAAGATTGAATGTTGTCAAAGTTGTTAAGGACATACTTTATGGCTTACGTGATTTGCATAAATCGGGAAAGGTACATTGCCAGATAATGCCGGAAAACATACTTATAACAGATGCTGGACGTACCATGATTACTAATTACGTAGTTTTGGGTGGACGAGGAAATCTTTTGTCTGCTAAAAATAAAACGTCAAATTCACGATATATTGATAAGTCATTAGCTTATCAGGCTCCAGAGTTGTATAATTTGGATAGATACGTAACATTACTTCCTACCATCGATGTTTATTCATTTGGAGTGGTATTATTCCAACTCTTGACAGGCGAACTCCCATTCGGTCGTTTGGTAACAGAGTCGGATTGGATTAATTATCAGTCCCGTGCAAGAAGTAATGATTGGAACAGAAATATATTGTTGCGTAATGATCTAAGAGATGTGTGGATAAGTGTCTTGGATATGTGTCTGACATCTGATGCCAATAGTCGAGCTATAAATATTGATGAAATTTTAGACATATTGCCCAAAGATGATAATCATTATGTTAGTGTGACTGGTAGTAATGTTGAAGCACCGAAGAATATCCTGAACGGAATAATGCTCCATGTCATGCAAGGTGATGAATTCGGTAAATGTTACAGATTACCTGAGTTATTACAACATCCGAAAAGAATTATAACAGTAGGAAGAAGAGATGATTCTGTCTTTAACGTGATACAAATACCCGAATTGATATCATCTTTCATTTCTCGTCGTCATTGCACTATCGAGTTTGATTACGACAATGATGTATGGTATATCCGCGATGGACAGTGGGATAAAGAAACAAAGAAGCAATGGACCCCTTCTCTTAATGGAACTTTCGTTAACTCTGAAGAGGTTACTGAAGAAGGTCACAAAATAGTTCCAGGAGACATTATCTCAATAGGTGATGTAAAACTTAGAATTGAAGTTTATTAAGAAAATATTGAATATGAATATCATTAGATTACAAGGTAATATAGAAAAAAAGAATGGTATATATTACGAGTACGATTCTGATCTCAAACCTCTCGGTGAAGGTGGAATGGGGCAAGTCTACAAAGGATATAAAATAGTTGAGCGTACAGGAGAGAAGACACCGGTCGCCATCAAAGCTGCATACGATGGTATCCCTGAAAAGATAGTTGAACGTGCGAGAAGAGAAGCGAGTATTCAACTTGATCACGAAAATCTTGTACGCATGTACGGCTTTGTTGAAACCGTAGGTTTCGATGCGGCAGGGAATAAGAAAGTTCGTTATTATATGATAATGGAACTGCTGATAGGTGTTACATTAGAGGATCTTATGTTTGGTGTAGTAACAGATCAATATGGGAATCAGATACCGTTTGCCTCAGAATTATATAACCAATATCAGCAGGATAGGAATTCTGCTGTTGTTCGTATAATGAAAGCTATATTATCCGGATTAATGGCTTTGCATGATAAAGGATACATTCATAGAGATGTTGATCCTTCTAACGTGATGATCACAACGGATGAGAAGATAAAATTAATAGATTTTGGTATTTGCAAAAAAGTTGTCTCACTTGAAAGTAAGGATAGGTCACTAACATCAAGTGGTGAATTTATCGGTAAAGTAAATTATGCCGCTCCGGAATTGGTATTAGGTGATGTAAGAAGTCAAGATTATACTACGGATATATACTCTTTAGGAATATTACTATATCAATTGTGTACAGGTCATCTTCCTTTCAAAGGAACAGATCAAGAAATTCTTGCATCTAATTTACATAAAGCACTTCCATTATCAGATGTTAAAGAACTTGCGTTAAAAAAAATTATACGTAAAGCAACTGAAAAGTCTCAATCTAAACGATATGCTACAATATCTGAAATGAGAGTTGATATAGAAAAAGTTGTATCAAACAGAAATAATAATATATTACAGAATAAGAAGATTAGAATGATGGCAGCTGGAGTCATATTTGCTGTAGTAATTGTAATCAGTGTGATTTCATTGTCTAAGGATAATTCTGAAGAAGAAGTTATTGTTACTCAACCTGTCGAAGAAGAGATAGTTGATACAGTTCCAGAACCATTCATAGAAGTTATAAAACAACCGACAATTCAGGAAGTGTACAGTGAAGCTATGATCTTGTTATCATATGATGACAGTATAAATATGCAAGAAAGAGGCAAGGAGAAACTAAGGATTTTAGTAGAGGATAGTCTGTTTGTACCTGCAAAAATGACTTATTTTTTATTACTACTAAATTCAGATGATTCTTCAGAAGTAAGGAAAGGATATTATGGATTGGAAAAAATTGCGCAAGAGGATACACTAAATTCTCAAGCTATGTATGAGTGCGGACTAACATTATCTAAAAGCAATATGTTTTTTGACGAACCATCCATAAGACAATCACTTATAAAAATTGAACCTGATATACATAAAGCAAATGAATGGTTATATAAATCTATAGAATTAGATACGTTTGACTATAAGTCCGTTTATTGGGCATTTAATAATCTTATGGAGATGAAGTTAAGTAATTCATTTCCATCAAATGGTGATAAGCAGATAATAGAATTATACGATATGTTTAATCATAGGATTGATTATTATGAAGATTCTATATCTGGTATCTATGAGATGGCGATCATGAAAGATGCCGAAACATTAAAAATCTGGGGATTAATTAAATAAATTATACTACTATGAAAAATAAATTATTGATAACATTTTTACTGATTATTTCTTTCTCATCTGCAATAGCTCAGGGGTTCGGATATGATAGTAAAGAAGATTTAGGTCATGGATTATACAAAGTTAGAAGTGGTGATTACTATGGAATCATAGATGTTGACGATAATGTTGTGGTATCCATAGAATATCAGAATATAACGTTTAAAGATGGTAAAGCACTTCTTACAAAAAAAGACGTACTATTAGGACTGGTAGATTCTATCGGTAATGTAAAAACATTTTCTGGAATATACAAGATACATCCATATTATCGTTATATATATGAAGGATATATTATCGTATCTTTATCTGATGAACTTACATATCCAAACAAATGGGGGTACGTAGATGAGAATGAGAGACCTTTAAGAATGCAGCAAAAAGTAAAAGGTTCACGATCAATATGGCCAAATAAACCAACTATGTTTGATGATGTCAGACCATTTGTGGAAGGTTGTGCGTCCGTATTTCTGAATAAGTATGGTTGGAAACATGTAGATAAATATGGACGAGAACATTATACGTTAGGAGATATAAACACAAAAGCATTATTTAGATCTTCAATACATGACGGTGAATGTATAATTGTAACAAACAAAGGAATCAAACTGTATCAAGAGAGTAAAGATTTTAAAGCTGTAGTCAAGCGTATGTTATCAGATACGGTAACGATGCCCCGTCTGAATTATTCAGAATGGAGTTGTAATGAAGGTGTGATTTCATTGGATTCTTTAATGCGAGCATATAAATATGAAAACCAGACTGATTCCATTGTGTTTTTTGAAAATGTCACAAATGTTAAATCTACTTTGCTAGTGAAAGACGCTTTAGATGTAAAATTAGTCTATAAGAACATAAAGGTTAATGAGAAAGGAAAGGCCTATACGGAAATAGAACTTGTGAACGCATCTGATGAAAAGATTGAACAACTTCATGTTACGCTCGAATGTTTAGACGCAAAAAGAGAATTGGACGTAGATTTAGATGTCAATTCAAAAAAAAGAGTTTCATTTAACATACCGGTGCGGTTCTCTGAAAGCAGTATTAGTAAGAATATTACTGTGAATGTATCTTACAAAGGTGAATGTCTTGAGTATGTATTCCCGGTCACTATTAGAAGATATACTCCTGATAGGTCATAAAAAATATCACAAAAATAGTATTAAATATTAATTTGAAGAAGTTTATCATATGATGAAAAATGTTATACTAATACTTCTATTCTCATTGATGAATTTTTTGGATGCTCAAAACATAAATGTTGATTATATAGAAGATATCAAAGCTGACACCTCCTACTATTGGGGAGAAGGGAAGGTATACAATTCCGAAGATAAAGCGGCTAAGGATTATGACGCTTTATATACTAATATTATAGATAATTGTACGGTATCTCTTTTATATTTTGCATCCGATAACCCATTGGAATATCTCAAGAATATTATAAAGACGTTTGAGGATGATATCAGTGATATTATGTTTCAATATTCAATGATTGACAATGGTAAAGAGTTTCAATATTTCTCGTACATGAAAAGAAGTGACTTTAGGAAAATATGTAAAAATAGAATTGGTGAAATTCAGAAATATGCGAACTCAGGATTAAAATTAGAAAGGAAAAAAAGTCCACAAATGTATGATGCTATGGTGTCTTACTGCAAGGGTATGTCCTTGTGTATCGCTCATCCAATGGGTTCAAGTATAAAGGTTAAGATAGATCGAAAGGAGTATGATGCCTATAGTTGGTTTGAGGAAAAAATAAATCATATACTTTCTTCTTTTAGTTTCTCTGTCTCAAAGAAAGATCCAGGAGAGTATAACAACAAAGGTATCTTTGTCAATATGGATGTCAATGTATCCGATACCATACCAACGGAATATCTAAAGTATAGTTATTTCAATGGACAAGGTAATATCACTTCATCCGTATATAAAGGGAAAACATGGATTCAATTATATGATAAAAATATGACAGATTTCGTCATAAGAGTGGAATATGACTTCTTAGATAATGTTGTACCAAAAACAAAAAATCTTATTGAAAGTATAAATAAAGATACTTTCAAATCAAATGTTAGGATGGAGATAGACCTTACCTCATATTTGGATGAATTTTCGGAAGAAGATGAGATTGTGTTAGACGAGGAAATATCAGCAAATGATTTCGGTAACGACTATCAGTCTATAATAAAAGAAGTCGAAAAGGGACTTCGTTCGAAAAAATATTCAGATATTAGAAGATTCTTTACCCGGGAATGTTATGATATGTTAGATACATTGTGTGAATATGGTGATTTATCGGTATTCGGAAAACAACAGTATGAATTTATTGAACACAATGATATTGTAATATGTAGAGGTATCTTGATGAAATTTGAGTTTGAGAAACATGAGTTCTATGATGAAGTGGTGTTTCGTTTTGATAAACAAACAAATCTGATATCATCCATAGCTTTCCGCCTTGATTCGCAGGCTGAGAACAATATATATTCAAAAACAATATGGCCTTTGGATAACAGATTGACGCTTATCAGTTTCTTGGAAGATTATCAAACGGCCTATGCTTTAAAACGTTATGATTATCTTGAAAGCATATTCTCCGATGATGCTTTGATTATTACAGGTCATGTACTAAAGAAAGTGGAAAATCCTATGCCTGATAGAATGACATTTAATTTGCCTTCAAACCAGATTACAATGATAAAACAAGACAAGGATAGTTACTTTAAAAACTTGGCTAATGTATTCAATAAACAAGAATTTATTCATATTCGTTTTGGTGAGACAGACTTTCAAAGGCAAATGAGTATGGGAGATGATGAATCGTACAATAAGAAAGAATATAAAGATATTTACGGAGTTCGACTTTTCCAAGAATACAAATCTGGTACTTATAGTGATGAAGGATATCTATTTCTTATGGTTGACCTACGAAAAGAAATGCCTATTATCCATGTCAGAGCATGGCAACCTGACAAGATCGGCATTAATGATGTAATGAGTTTGAAAAATTTAAGGTAGTATTATAATTATGAAAAGAGTTTTATTAGTATTATTGACATTGATTTCTATAAAAGCGATGTCTCAAATGGAAATTAAAGAAGGGTCATTTAAAAAGATTACAGATTATGTTATGTCTGATAGAGATGAACATCTTGACGGTAACGGTAATCCAATGGCATTGATAAAAATAACAACTGAAAATATAAGTTCCGAAGAAAGAGACAAATTATATTTCAAAGGTAATTTAGCTACCGATTTCGATGTGGTTCCTAAAATTGGTGAATTGTATGTTTATCTGTCAGCTGAAGCCGCAACATATATTGAGATAAAACATCCTGACTTTGGTAAATGCACTATCGACATAATGGAAACATTGGGCGAATATTTAGAGGATTTTACTGGCTATGAAATGGTTGTCGTAAGCAACTTTAAAATTGATCCAGATTTATTGCCAAAACATAATTATTTGGTTATAAATACGGACCAAGATAATGCAATGATTTATGTCGATGATGAGTTTGTCGGTTTGAAGGAGTCTTCTTCATTATTAAGTGTTGATACAATACATACATGGAGAATAGAGTGCGACATGTTTGAGACCGAAACAGGTGAATTGACACTATCAGCTGGTGATCCAGTTATCATATCGAAAAGTCTAAAGCCGAATTATGGTTACGTTAATGTGACAACAATCCCAGAAGATAGTGCTTTGGTATTCATTGATAAGAAATTCGTTGGAACAACGCCTTATCAATCTGATATGATTGATTCAGGTACTCACGATATTATGGTTCTAAAGGATAATTTTAAGACTATAATTCAGACATTTGAAACAGATAGCGCATATACCACAAATCTGGATCTAAACATGGAATATAATGTAGTCAATGTGACTGTCAATGCCGACTCTTTGTCAAAGATTTATGTGGATGATAAGTATAAAGGTAATGGATCGTGGAGCGGAATTCTAAACGAAGGAATACATCTTTTTGAAGCGAGAAAGATAAATCATAAGACTTCGTTTGTCGAAAAAGAATTATCCATTGGTTCTAATGATACTATATATTTAGAGGATCCTAAACCCATATATAGCAGTATTGATATTCAGACAGATCCTGATGAGGTTGACATCTATATCGACAATGAACATTATGGAAAGACCCAACATTCTCGATTATTTATCAACAAAATAATCATGGGACAGCATCAGATCAAATATGTCAAGGATGGTTATGCATTGTCAATAAGCACCATAAATGTAGAGGAGGGTGAAACTCTTTCGTTATATGAGACTTTAACGGAAGGATATAATGTCGAAATTGAGACAGATAGCATTGGTGATCTGGTATATGTTGATGAACAATTAATCGGTAAGGCTCCCCTAAACGTGTCATTGACAAGCGGTATGCACAATATCAAAATTAAAAGAGATTCATACCAAATCGAAGAGGATTTTATTATTGGAAAAGAACGTAATAATAATATAAAATTATCATTTAGTAAAAAAATAAGAATAGAATCTGATAAAACGGGAGATAACGTTTTTGTTGACGGTGTACGTGTAGGCGATACTCCTTGTGATGTGAATATTCCTTTCGGTATGCATAAGGTCAAAATAGTCAGAAATGGTAAGGATAAATTAATTGTTGTTGACAGTGCATTCGTTGAAAGAAATATCAATGTTGAGAATGATGATAATAATACAATTGTTAAGATGCCGTTAGGTATGGATGTTACCATCAGATCTATGGAAAAAAATAAAAGTGTCTTGATTGATAATCAAGAGGTAGGAAGAAGAATAGATTCCGTAAAAATATATCTTCCTTTTTATAAAACCTGGGATGTCACATTAAAAAACGGACGTAATGAAGTTACAGAGACTATAGAAGTTAAAGAAAAAGGTGGGTCAGATAAATTTGACATATATTATGGTCAATTAATAAAATTTGATTCCAATATGAGTGGTGACGCTGTTATAATTGATGGAAAAAAAGTAGGATACACTCCTGTTGAAATTGATGTACCTGAAGGGAATCATGTCGTTAAGGTTAAAAGGAATCGTAAATTTGATGTGAAAAATATGCATGTTGTAAAAGATGGCAATATGGGTTATTATAAATTTAATCCACGTAAAGAAAGCTATTCTCAGTTTATCGATAATGGAATGAGATTCTTTACATTTAATGCTGCCGTGTCTCCTGAGGAAAAATTATCATTCGGGTTGTCATTGGGTTCTTATAGACATGTGGGATGGTATTTGTCTGCTATGACAAATTTCGATTTGATAGATGGTAGATATTATACAGGTATCACTCAGTTGCTTCCATTCTTTAAATCTGATATAGATAAATATTCATATTCCGAATATATTACAAATTTCAATATCGATTCCAGATTATCTGTCTTGGGTGGAATAATGTTCAAAACAGCTGGACCTATTTACGTGAAAGCTGGTGCTGGATATGGTATATATTCCACCTATTATAAGACTGTTACTGACAGATGGAGCTTAGATGCGGAAAACTCATATAAGGGACTTCTGTTGTCAGCAGGACTTCAATTTAATATGAGAAATCTTATTATTTCTGCAGATGTAATTTCACCACTTGATTTCAAAACAATAGAATTTAAAGTAGGATTGGGATTGGGTTGGAAGAAAAAGTAATAATACCATAAACTTAATGTAAATTCGCAAACTCATCTTATCTTATACATCTTTGAGGATCTCTATAAGTGATTATAATAGAGTTGGCTAATTGTATTGATATTGCACAACTTTGATTGACAAGTTTTTTGGAAATAGCAATATATAGCTATCGCTTCAATTGTATGGAAGAGGAAATTATGGAAGGAACGGTGTCTGGAGTGTTATATATGGTTGATGTTAGTATGACAACCTTTTCTTCCTCAATGAATCTTTTTAGGAAGCAATCTATGGGAAAAGATGACAGTTATGCTTGTATGTATAATTGGCATAGATATGTATAGACATATACAAACTAATATGAAATATGATAAATTTGGTAATTACTTTTATGTCGGAAGACTACTTTGTTGGTTCTTGTGCTTTTCATCGTTGCCAATAGAATGTTTACAGATTGTTTCATAGAAATATATTGCTGAAGTTGTCTGCTATATAGAAGATTCCAATGATTTGCTGTCAGATAACATGATGTCATATTTCTAGTGTAAGGGTACAAATAATATAAGATATGTTATTCATTTTTATATGTTTTATATGTTTTATATGCATGACTTATGTTAATTTTTGTTTACTAATTGCTTCTTGATTAAAGGTTATTCTCTAATGATAATACGTAATGTGGTGGAATATTTATAGATAATTTCGTGTCAGTAATTTTTATTTTGAGAAAATATTTACTGTAATTTATGTGGTATAATCATTGTCAATCAATGATAAAATAGACAGATGATCTGATATTTCTTATTTTGATTATCTGTCTTTTTATTTGTTTCAATCTATATACTAAAAATTATTCCATCAATATTACCACTATTTCACACTATTAATGTATATTTGCAAGTTAAACGCTGATAAATGTTAAAGTCGATAATACATTTTTTTAGGGGTCGGAAAATTAAAAAGAATACGCAGCATGATCGTATGCCGCAGTTTCCTGATTTGCAGATGAATCCTGCTGTGACGATTTTTGTGGATGATAATCAGAAAAGTTCTATCAAGGAAATGGAGAACTTCGTTAAAGTATCAATGAAACCTAAAAGAATCCGTTTCGTCATATTGACAGAATTTATAAAAGATGATTTCCTTCAAACTGATACTATGTTCTTTATTGAGAAAAATGACTTCGGTAAGTTGGGTCTTCTTAAAAAAGAAAAGGAAGCTTTTTTGAAGTCGTTTCAAGATATGATCCTTATCAATTTGTCAAATAATAACGAGAACCTTCTGAACGACTATATCGTATCTTGCATAGACTCAAAGTTCAAGATAGGTCACTCCAACACAAATATGAAACTGCACGATCTCGTCATAGATTATGGAATTGAGAAAAATGACGTTGAGCGTTTAAAGATATTATTTAAATATTTATTGATGTTATTTAGAAATACAAATGAAAAATAATCCTTTCGTCGGTACTGGAGTAGCTCTCATAACTCCTTTTAATGAGGACTTCTCTGTTGATTATAAGTCGCTTGAAAATATCGTGGAATTTACTTTGTCGAATGGGGCTGATTTCCTCGTAGCTCTCGGAACTACATCGGAAGCACCTACACTTACTGCCGAAGAGAAAGATAATGTTCTTAAAACGATAATTAAATCAGCAAACGGACGATGTCCTATAATGCTTGGAATGGGCGGCAACAACACAATGTCGTTGTTAAATTCTATTAAGAATCAAGATTTCAACGGTGTCGACGGAATATTAAGCGTCGTCCCTTATTATAACAAACCTAACCAAAGAGGCATGAAGGCTCACTTTGAAATGGTGGCAGATAACTCGCCTGTTCCCGTGGTCTTGTATAATGTTCCTGGTAGGGTGGGAGTTAACCTGCAAGCATCGACCTGCGTTGAACTGGCTGAACATCCAAATATCATCGCTGTAAAAGAAGCCTCTGGAAACTTGCAGCAGATTATGGAAATTCTTCGTGACAAACCGTCCGACTTCGACGTGCTATCTGGTGATGACGGTATCACACAGCCGATGATGGCTCTCGGAGCGAAAGGTGTCATATCTGTCGCCGCTAACGGTTATCCTGAATTGTTCTGTAAAATGGTAAAGTCTATGATGACTCATGATAACGAAACAGCACTCTCACTTCATTACAAAATATTGAAGATGAATAATCTCATCTTTGCCGATGGAAATCCTGCCGGAATTAAATGCCTTATGGCTTACCGTAATTTATGTAAAAATGTTTTAAGATTACCTTTAGTTCCAGCTAATGAGGCTGTCAAAAAGAATATAGAAAACGAATGTGAAACAATTTATAATAAATAACTATGAAAAGAATATTTATCTTCTTATTAGTCGCGGTCTTCTCGCTAAATGTCTATGCTCAAGAGAAAGACCTGAGTTCGATGATGAAAGAACGTAATGAATTTTATTTCAGTTTTGAAATTGATGACTTACAAGATCTTGCTAAGATCGCTAAGGTGATTTCCATCGATAACGTAGATGGAAATAAAGTAACTGCATACGCTAACAATAAACAGTATGAAAGATTCTTGACATTAGGAATGGAGACGACACTGCTCACGCCTCCGTCAATGTTGGAAAATCATAAAATGTTCGACGGAAGAACACGCGCTGAATATGACTGGGATGAATATCCGACTTACGAAGCGTATGTAGCTATGATGGAAGAGTTCGCTGCAACATATCCTGAGAAATGTACCTTGATAGAACTCGGAACTCTTAATAGCGGACGTAAGATATTGTTGGCCAGAATTAATGACGGTAATCCCGACGGAAAACCTAAGTTCTTGTACGGATCGACAATTCATGGCGATGAGACAACAGGTTTCATTATGATGCTTCGTCTCATCGACTTGCTTCTCACTCAGCCTGATCTTCCTGAAGTCAAGAATGTTTTAGATAATATAGATTTATTCGTATGTCCTAATGCTAATCCGGACGGAACTTATCATGGCGGAAATAATACCGTTAACGGAGCAACACGTTACAATGCATACGGTGTTGACATGAATCGTAATTATCCTGATCCTGTCGACGGTGCTCATCCTGACGGAGAAAGTTATGCTATGGAAACTGAATGGTTCATGGATTTAGCAGAAGAATATCAGTTCACGATGTCGGCTCACTATCACGGTGGTGCTGAGGTGATGAACTATCCTTGGGATAACAATTACGAACGTCACGCTGATGACGCTTGGTGGCAAATGGTAAGCCGTGAATATGCCGACCTATGTCATGAAGTCAATTCTAATTATATGACAGACTTGGAGAATGGTATTACCAACGGTGCCGACTGGTACAGAATTGGCGGTGGACGTCAGGATTATATGAACTATTATCGCCAATGCCGTGAGGTGACAATAGAATGTTCAACGACAAAATGTCCTTCAGCATCGCAACTGCCTACGTTCTGGGAATATAACTATAATTCAATCTTCGCATATATGAATCAGGTTCTCTGCGGTATTCAAGGCACTGTTAAAGATGCTGCTACAAAAGAACCTTTGAAAGCTACGATAGAAATCCTCAACCATGATCAGGATTATTCAATAGTTGAGTCGCAACTTCCAATGGGTAACTTCCATCGTCCTATCAATGCAGGAACTTATACAATTGAAATTAAAGCTAATGGATACCTGCCAATACAGAAGACTGTTACAGTTGTTGATGGTGAAGCTACAATTTTAGATGTTGAACTCGAAGAAGGCGAAGGCTTGATACCTGATTTTTCGGCTTCTGCAACTGATGTAGCTCTCGGTTCGGAAGTTCAATTCACCGATGAGACATGGGGAGCAAATGTGGTGAGCTGGTGCTGGAGATTCGAAGGTGCTGAACCAGAGAGTTCTATCATCCAAAATCCTACGGTGAAGTATAACGAAGTCGGTAGTTATGACGTGACACTCACCGTGACAAATACAGATGGCGACAGTCAGACTATTACAAAACAAAGATATATCAACGTGACAGAATCGTATAATATGGATGATGTTACCATAACAACTTGCAACGCATTATTCTACGACTATGGCGGACCAAACAATAACTATCCTGACAACGATGTTCACGTGATGACATTCAAGCCAGCTACTGATGGTGCTATGATCCAAGTTGAATTTTTAGAGTTTAATACGGAAGATGGTTATGATATATTAAGGATCTATAACGGAACTGGAGTTGGAAACAATCCTTGTTTGGCAGAACTCAGCGGATCATCATTGCCTGGTAAATATACAGCGAGCAATACTGAAGGAACATTGACTTTTAGGTTCTTGTCAGATTATTCATACAATAATCCTGGATGGAAAGCCGTGATAAGATGCATCGGCGGTGAGATGTCGGTTAGCGCGGATGCAAGTCAAGATACGATTTGCATTGGTGAGACTGTGAATTTGTTGTCATACGTTGAGGGCGGTTCTGGCGAATATACGTATTCATGGGCGCCTGCCGAATTGTTAGATGATCCTAACTCACAGAATCCTGTCGCAACACCGACAGAAGAAGGCGAAATTGTCTTTACGGTAGAGATTAGCGACGGAACAAATACTAAAAATGCTGAAGTCGTTGTCTATGTTGAGAATTGTGTTGATGTGAAAGAATATACCGTCAGTGATGTGGTGATTTATCCTAACCCGACTAAAGATATGGTCAATGTTACGTTGAATGAAGATTCAGAAAATATCAGCTGGACCTTGATTAATATGCATGGACAAGTCGTCAAGAAGATGAATGAGGTGTCAGGCAGCTTTGAGATTGATTTGAAAGATGTTGATAAGGGAATTTATTTCTTGAACGTCAGTGTTGGCGACAAACCAATCATCAAGAAAATTGTTGTTGAATAATGATAATATTTTATCAAAAAAGACGTTTTTTGAAAGATAAAATAATGTATTTTTGCACTATGCGAAAGAATGGATTTTTAATACTGATAGGACTTGTAGTTTTAGTGACGTTTGTGTCGTGCAATAGTTATAATAAATTACTTAAGAGTACGGATAATGAGTTGAAGTACAATACGGCAATGTCGTTATATGAGAAGCGTGACTATAACAGGGCGTTGCAATTGTTCGATGTTTTGCAGGCTGCATATAGAGGTAAGCCGGAAGGCGAACAAATCGCATACTATACCGCGGAGTGTTATTATAATATGAAAGACTACGAAATAGCAAGTCACTATTATAAAAGGTATGTCGTGAACTATCCTTTCGCTAAGAATGCAGAGCCGGCGTTGTTCAGAAGCGCGTGTTGTTATTATTTAGAGTCTCCTAATATCTCTCTCGACCAGACTGAATCATATACCGCTATCAGCGAGTTCCAGAATTTCGTGGATATTTATCCGCAAAGTGTCTTGGTCGATAGTGCAAATAAACTTATTGACACATTGAGATATAAGATTTCAGAGAAAGATTTTAACACTTGTATGCTGTATTACAAAATGGAGGAATATCAAGCCGCGATAACGAGTTTTGAAAATTTTATCAAGGAAAATCCTATTACTCATCATCGTGAAGAGATAATAAACTATATGGTTCTGACATATTTTAACTATGCAAAAAACAGCGTCGAGGAGAAACAAAGAGAACGTTATGAACTCGCCTTGGAAAAGTATAACACTCTCGTCAATATGTATCCTGAAAGCAAATACATTTCAGAATTGGAACCTACTATAAAAATAATACAAGAAGAATTATCAAATATAAAAACAAAATAAATGGATTTCAAAAAGATTAATACCGAAACGACTTGTGTGACACGTCAGAAAGATCAGTTTTATGTCGGCACAGGCAACATCTACGAAACAGTGGCTATCATGGCAAAACGTTCAGACCAGATCGCTGCAGAGATGAAAAGTGAACTCAATAAGAAAATAGAAGAGTACACTACAAACAACGATAGCTTGGAAGAAGTCTTTGAAAACAAAGAACAAATCGAAGTGGCAAAGTATTATGAAAGATTGCCAAAGTCGACATTGATAGCTGTCAATGAATTCTTGAACGATCGTATTTACTATCGTAATCCTAACAAGGAAAACGGAGGAGACTTTTAATATAAAGGAGTAACAATGCTAACCGGCAAGAAAATTCTCTTAGGGATTACAGGTAGCATTGCCGCCTATAAGATTCCTCTCTTGGTGCGTCTTCTGAAAAAAGACGGTGCCGATGTAAGAGTCGTGATGACACCCTCAGCGAAGGATTTCGTCACGTCTCTTACTTTGTCTACACTCAGTGGTAACCCGGTGATCTCTCATGGCTTTGACGAGAAAACTGGTAAATGGGATAGTCATGTGGAACTCGGACTCTGGGCAGACCTCTTCGTGATAGCACCAGCAACGGCAAATACCATGGCTAAAATGGCAAACGGAATAGCAGATAACTACCTGCTTACAGTATGCCTCTCGGCGAAGTGTCCAGTCATGTTCGCTCCGGCAATGGACCTCGATATGTATAAACATCAGGCTACCCAACAAAATATCAAGACCTTAATAGAAAGAGGTTGTATATTTGTCGCTCCTTCATCTGGTGAACTCGCCAGCGGATTGTGCGGCGAAGGTAGAATGGAAGAACCTCAAAAAATCTACGAGAGAATAAAGCTTTTCTTTCAGACAAAACGTAATTTCTCAGGAAAAAAAGTCCTTATCACAGCAGGACCTACCTACGAAGCGATAGACCCGGTACGATTCATAGGTAACCATAGCTCCGGATTGATGGGAATAGAGATAGCCCGTGCTTTCGCTGATCAAGGCGCGGAGGTTACTTTGGTACTCGGACCTTCCAATATATCACCTAATAGAAATAATATTAATCTCCTGCCTGTGACCTCGGCGAAGGAGATGTATGACGCTGTAATGACATTCTTCCCTAAGACAGATATTGCAGTGCTGAGCGCAGCAGTGGCAGACTTCCGTCCGGAAATGGTGGCAGATCAGAAGATCAAGAAAAATCCTGATACAGATTCTATAACGTTGAAACTCGTTAAGACAGACGACATACTAAAAACTGTTGGAAGTCAGAAAAAAGAGAATCAAGTTGTTGTGGGATTCGCCTTAGAAACTGAGAACGGAATTGCTAACGCCAAGAAAAAACTACATACCAAAAATATAGATCTCATCGTTCTTAATGAGATGAGCGAACAAGGCGTAGGGTTTAAGACTAAGACAAATAAAATCTCTATCATTAACAAAAATGACGAGATGACAGAATTTGATCTCAAACCTAAGTCGGAAGTCGCATTAGATGTGTTAAATGCTATTTATCAATATATAAATTAATATGAATAAGAAAATCTGTTTGCTGATAATATTATGTTCCTTGTTTGGGTTGAAGTCGCTCCGGGCACAGGAGTTTAATTTCGATGTGTCGGTGTCGACAGCCCGCGTTGAAGGTACCGACCAAAGAGCTTTCGAAGCACTTAAAGAAGGTATCGTCAACTTTATGAATAACAGAGTCTGGACCAATATAGAGTTCAAACCAGAAGAACGTTTAGAGGGAGCCATCGTTGTCAATGTGAAAAATAAAGATGGTAATGTTATTGAAGCGGAATTAAATATCGCGCTACGACGTCCGACTTATAAGACAAACTTCAATACTCCTTTGTTTAATTATGTAGATGATGACTTTGTTTTCGAGTATATCGAATCGCAACCTCTTGACTTTTCTGAGAATACATATATGTCTAATCTCACGTCAACACTTGCGTTCTATGCATACTATTGCCTTGGATTATATTTCGACAGTTTCGGTCTTTATGGTGGAGAGGAGTTCTTCAAGGCTGCTGAACGTGTTGTTGATGCAGCGCAAAGTGCCGATGAATCGGGATGGAAAGCATTCGATGATAAGAGAAACCGTTATTGGCTTTGCGAAAATATGATAAATGCTTCATACAAACCGCTTCGTCAATATATGTATGAATATCATCGTCTCGGAATGGATAAGATGTCGACAAAACAGGAAGAGGGTAGAGCAGCAATAACAAAGTCGTTGGAATATCTGCAGCAGATGTACTCTCAAAGACCTAACTTGCTGAGCATCCAAGTTATCAACGATACCAAACGAGGAGAATGGAAGAGCATATATACTGAAGGAACACAGCAGGAAAAAACTAAGGCGGTAAATCTATTGAGAGAAATAGATCCTGCTCATGCCTCTGAATATGAAGAGATCCTCACGAACAGAAAATAACAATGTTACAGAAACTGTCAATAAGTAACTATGCTTTAATATCATCGTTATCAGTTGATTTTGATAACGGTTTTTCTGTAATCACAGGTGAGACCGGCGCAGGTAAATCAATATTGTTAGGTGCGCTCGGTTTTCTACTCGGCAACCGCGCCGATACTAACATCCTCTTCGATGATACAAAGAAATGTATCGTGGAGGGTGTCTTTATCTTACATGACGATAGGTGGAAATCTTTTTTTGAGGAAAACGACATCGATTATGATGAGGAATGCATAATTCGTAGAGAGATAAATCCTCAGAAAAAATCAAGAGCGTTCATTAACGATACTCCAGTATCCTTGCAGATTCTCAAAGAATTAGGAGCACGACTTGTAGATATACATTCGCAACATGATTCGTTGTTGCTCTGTAATCCTGATTTTCAACTTGCTTTGTTGGATGACGCAGCTGACAATAATCTACTTCTGACGCAATATAAGAAAGCATATCACGATTACGTCTCGGCTAAAAATGAGTTGGATAAACTTCGTCGTAAAACAACAGATAATATTGATGAAAACGATTATCTGAAATTTCAATTGGATGAGATCTTGAAAGCTGAACTTCTTGATGGAGAATATGACGAGCTGACACAACGTATCGAGTTTCTCGAGAATCAAGAGGAGATAATCAGACTTTTGAAAGAATCGACGAATATCCTTGATAACGAAGATAACTCTCTTCTTGATGGAATCAATACCTTATTATATAATGTCGAGAAACTGAGAAGATATATTCCTGAATTAGGTTCAATGGCGGAACGTCTCAATTCTGTAAAGATAGAACTTAAGGATATTCTCTCCGACCTGAATAATTTTCAAGATGATTCTCAAGATATTTCTTCATTAGAAATTTTACAGGAGCGTTTCGATATGATTCAGCGACTTATGATGAAGCATCATCTTAACGATTATTCACTACTTCTTCAGTTGAGAGAGGACATACGGAGAAAAGTGGATGAATTTTCCAATATTGAAGATATTGTTGCCGACAAGGAAAAGGAAGTCAGGGAATTAGAGAAAGACTTGTTGGTTAGAGCTTCGGAATTGCGCATGCGTCGGAAGAAAGCAAAGGATGATTTTGAAAAAGATGTGACGACAGTGATTCGTCAGCTTGCTATGCCGTACGGACTCTTTGAAATAAAATTAGATGAGACGGAAGAACTGACTTCTAATGGCATTGATGTTGTCACATTTATGTTTTCAGCAAACAAAGGTCATTCTACAGAAATCATGGCGAAAGCAGCCTCTGGTGGTGAACTGTCACGTCTGATGTTGGCGATAAAAAGCATTGCCGCAAGAAACAATTATATCCCGACTTTAATTTTCGACGAGATAGATACCGGCGTCTCTGGTGAGGTGGCATCCAAGCTCGGCGACATTATGAAGGTGATGGGCGATACTCTTCAACTCGTAAGTATCACTCATTTGCCTCAAATAGCAAGTAAGGCTGAGAATCATTTCTTTGTGTATAAGACTGTTGTCGATGAAAAGACACATTCAAACATTAAAGTATTGACTCACGAAGAGCGTGTCGTGGAAATTGCAAAAATGCTTTCCAACGCAGAAGTCACGGAAGAAGCGATGAAAGCGGCGGAAGTACTTCTGTCAAGTCTTTGATATACTGCTTACCTTCGATTCCGTAAACGTTTGATGATTCGATATGCCGCAAATGATATGATGGAGAGATACACTGTCCAAAGAATTATCGTCTTAGGATAATTGATATGATCTAATCTTTGTTTTGTGATCTCATTGTTTTCATGGCGGGTTATCGGGTTGAGATATAATGTCGTTCCGTCTTTGAACTTCAATTCGCATCTTACGTAATTGTCTTCGGGCTGAATCGCGTAAGTCCCTGTCTTGATGTTTTTCTGTGTTTTAAGTTCCTTTCCTTCTTGTCCAATGAATCTGATTTTAGATATAGGCTTGGAAGCCGATACTAATAAGGTGTCGTCTTTTAATTCTACCTGTGTTATATGAGGAAGGTTTTTCTTTAAACGCTTTATTTTCTGTTCCAATGTCTCGTCGTATATAATAGGGAAATCAACTCCGACGGCATTGCCGTTTTCCAATGACGAGAGTATTTTTTCAGCTTCATTTTCATCTGCGTTTATCATGGTGAAACGTGTCGCTATATCGGTGATATCGCTAACATCATGAGAGTCGTCGTTGCCGATGAGATATACGAGATGTCCGTTGGAAAGAGCAGTGTCCCAATGTGCTGTTGAGATCCTGAATCCGTTAAGCACCTCCATCAGTTTGTAGTTGCTGAGATACTTCATGTCGTCGACTAAATATCCTTTCTTAACGAAAGAAGGATGCGCCGGGATGGCGAGACGAGTCTGTTTTTCGAGACGGTTAAGCGTATGTTGTTTCATGCTGAGATTCTGAAACGCGAAGAAGTCGAGCCGACGTATTTTTTCTGCTCCTACGCAAAGCTGATGTATCTTGAATATCCCGTAGCCGTGTTCGTAGGCGGGGATAAAACTTGGATTTGTAGAGTCGTAGTAATTGATTTTATTATAATCAGAAAGTCCGACGTGATCGAACCCAAGAGCGGTATAAACACTGTCGACCATTTCGTTTGTATTGGAGCGACCATTGGTTATACCTCCGAACTGTCGTGTATGTGCATGGAAATTAGCGACAATCCAATTCTCAGGATTCATGTCGTTATATGGATTGTGAAGGTGGCTTCCTTGAAATGGCTTGGGTTCATCGAAAGAGTATGATGGTACGAAAATACTTGTAAGCGTTACAATAGCAACAAAACCGACGATTATGTATAGAAGAGTTTTAAAGAGTTTTTTTATCATAGTTATATTTATAAATCATTGAAGTAGACTTTTGATGTCATGCTTCCGAAGTTTCTACAAAGATAATAAAAAAGACGCTTTGAGCAGCGTCTTTTTTTCATTATCTGATGTTTTCTTTTTCAGTTATATTGAATAGTATTTTTACAGTCTCGTAGTCGCTAAGATCTTCGTTCTGATATTTTGCGTATGTCGTGGCATCTATGAGAACCACCTTGAAGGTTAGATTTGTGTTGTAGAACTCGCAAGGGTTCTGATGTCGTTGTAAGTCGGAGTTAGTCCAGAATATCGTGAGTCCGTAGTCGTAATACACGGTCTCTAAAGTTGATGAATATTGATCGTTTGGATATAGTGTGAGTGGGAGTTGGTGCCATCCGTAGAATTCTCCTGGATTTTCCATATAGACGAGAACTGCGCCGTAGTCAACCATATCTAAATCTATTGCATCCCATTCTAAATCAAGATACCAATTCAGTGCGTTAGCATCCCATTTCCAGTCTACTGCTATGGATTCTACTGTCGCTGATTGAACATTAGCGTTACCATCATGACCTGGAACGCCAGGTACACCTTGTGGTCCACGGCATGACGTCGCAGTTAATAATGCAATTACAAATAACAATGCTAAAGATTTTAAAGTTTTCATAAGAAATGTTTTTTTAATTGTGAATATAAAAAATTGACGCGTATTTTTGTTCAAATTTTATGCCATAGAAATTGCTATGAACTCTGTATATTTTATTATTTTTGCGCTATGAAAAACAATAATTATATAGTGCATATCAGTGGTGTTATCGCCATGATATTTTGGGGTATGTCGTTTATATGGTCGACGCAGGTGTTTAATTATTTGAATCCAACTACGACGATATTTTTCCGCTTGATAATTTCGATGGTTTTCTTGGGGATTTTACTTTTTGTATTCAAGTTGAATGAGAAAGTGGAGAGAAAAGACCTGATGTTATTTGCTTTGGCGGCTTTGTTCGAGCCGTTTCTCTATTTCATTTTTGAGAGTTATGGATTATTGAATTCGGCTCCCGTTGTAAGCTCCGCCATCATAGCGACAATACCTCTCTTTACACCTATAGCGGCTTTCTTCTTTCTTAAAGAACGACTTACGCCATGGAATATAGCAGGTTTCATAATATCTTTCTTTGGAGTTATATTCATGCTTCTTAATAAAAATTTAGAATTGACAGTCTCTGTTAAAGGTATCGTCTTCTTATTTAGTGCCGTTATCGTAGCGGTGGCTTATTCCATTTCTTTAAGAAAATTAACAATGTTGTATAAACCGCTAACAATCACATTCGTTCAGAATATAATAGGAATGATCTACTTCATACCGATGTTCTTCATCATGGAACAAGTCACTCCGTCGCGTATAATGGAAATAGGCGGTTACATACTTCCATTATTGTCGTTAGGTGTTTTCGCAAGTTCCGTCGCATATACCTTATGGGCATATACATTCAGTAAGTTAGGCGCAGCTAAGGCTAATATATATAGTAATTTGATTCCGGTGTTTACCGCGATATTTAGTTGTATCATAATAGGTGAAAGCATTACGTTACAAAAAGTTATAGGAATATTGTTGGTTATAGGCGGATTAGTATTATCACAATTAAAATTTAATAAGAAATGATTACGAGTAAGTCAAATCCAAAGATAAAGAATGTTGTCAAATTGCAGAAATCGTCGGAGCGACGTGAGCAAAACAGAATTATAATAGAAGGAAGACGAGAGATTGAACGTGCGGTGGCTTGCGGTTTTGTGGTCGACACCTTATTTATATGTAACGAATTGTTGAGAGAATCTGTCTGTATTAATGCAAATGTTACTGAGGAAGTTAGTTTAGAAGTCTTTGAAAAGATCGCTTATCGTGAAGGCAGCGATGGACTTTTGGCTGTTGCCATTCCAAAATATTCTGAGTTGAAGGATTTTAGGCCGAAGAAGAATCCGCTGATAATAGTTTTAGAGACGGTGGAGAAACCTGGTAATTTAGGTGCTGTGATGCGTACCGCCGATGCTGCCGGTGTCGACGCCGTGATTATCGCCGACCCTCGTACCGACTTGTTTAATCCTAATGCGATAAGGGCGAGCATTGGAACTATCTTCAGCGTACCATTGTTCGCTTGCTCATCGAAAGAATGTATAAAATGGCTGAAGTCCAACGATATAATAATTTATTGTACCTATCTTAAAGCATCCATCGACTATTTGGACGCTGATTTTAGACAAGGTTCTGCTATAGTGATGGGAACTGAAGCGACGGGAATATCCGATATTTGGGTCGAGGCTGCCGACCAGAATCTCATTATTCCAATGAATGGGATCGCCGATTCGTTAAACGTTTCTGTAACAACAGCGATAGTGGTTTTTGAAGCAATAAGACAAAGAAGGTGTTTATAGAATCTGAGAGTTGGATTTTAAAGTCCGATTTTGGGTAATAAGTTAAAAATAAAAAAAACTTACTGTATTGTAGATATTTTTGTATATTTGCAGATTGAGCAAAAATATTATTTACGTGGATAATACTATATCAGAAATAAACGGAGTGCAGTTGTATAATAGCTTCATAGCAGGAGCACAAAAGATTTTTGAAAATCAAGCACTTCTCAATAATATAAATTTCTATCCGGTACCTGATGCTGACACGGGTACTAACTTGGCCTCTACAATGCATAGTATAGTCAGTACGGTGCAACCTCAAGAAAATGTTAAAGAAACAGCATTGGCATTGGCCGATGCGGCTCTTATGGGCGCAAGAGGTAACTCAGGTATCATCTTCGCACAGTTCCTCTACGGATTCAGTAAGGATATAAGGGAACAGCATACCATGAACATCAGAGAGTTTGCTGAATATATGCGTAATGCATCAGAATGCGCCTATTATGCCCTCGCGAAACCTAAAGAGGGAACTATAATAACAGTGATCAAAGATTGGTCTAATTATCTAACTGAAGCATGTGAGACAGCCGACGACTTAACAACATTGCTGCTTAATGCTTTGACTGTAGCTATGGAGTCATTAAAAGGTACGGGAAAATTTATCGCCGCAAAAGCCAAGACTATTGTCGATGCGGGAGCTAAAGGTTTCGTGGTTTTCTTGGAAGGTATGTGCGAATATTTCCATAGCGGAGAACAATCGGTAAATGTGGCTAATGCAGAAGTTATTGATTCGGAATGGATGGGAGAAGATAACCATGAAGATATAACGTTCCGTTACTGCACAGAAGCTCTTCTTATAGGTGACGACCTTCAAAAAAATAAACTTTCTTCCTTGATAGAAACAATGGGCGATTGTCTCGTGATAGCAGGATCTAATAAGAAAATGAGACTTCATATCCATACCGATGAACCTTGGATCGTTCTTGAAAAAGTACAGACAATAGGAAGTGTCGTCTATCAGAAAGTGGAAGATATGGTGATGCAGAATGATTTGGTTACCAATAGAAAAAGTAAGATAGGAATATTATCAGATAGTTCTTGCGACATACCGAAAGAATTGTTGGAGAAATACCAGATACAAACAGTGCCTCTCACGGTGAGTTTCGGCGAAGAATTCTATCTCGACCAACTGACAATTAAGCCAAAACAATTCATAGAAAAGTTGGTTAAATCAACGGAGATTCCTAAATCGTCGCAGCCGAGTCTTATGGATTTTACTAACAGATATAATTACCTTACAACACATTACGGCTCTATCGTCAGTGTTCATCTGAACGGTAAGTTCAGTGGCATGATCAACAGTAGTCGGAAAGCCGCCGCAGCGGTAAGTAAAACGTCGGGTAAAAAAATAGATGTAGTAGATAGTCACAATGCGACAGGAGGTTTGGGATTGACAGTGTTGAGAACCGCAGAGGCGGCAATCAAAGGGATGAGCCACGAACAACTCGTCGAGAAAGCTACAGAATGGGCAGATAAAACCAAATTGTTCGTGTCATGTGTCAATACTGAATATTTGATAAACAGCGGTCGACTCAGTACATTCAAGGCAATGATGCTTAAATTATTCAAGATAAAACCATTATTCACATTGGATAAAGAAGGCGAATTGAAACTTGAAACATTCTCTTTCAGAACTAAAGACAACTTTAAGAAAATATTAGGTCTTCTGAAAGATAATTACGAGCATAAGAAAATATGGAACTATTGCATAATGCATGTCGATAATTATGATGCAGCACAATATCTTAGTGAAGTGGTTGAGAAACTTACAGGCAGAAAACCGCTTTATATCGAGGACGCATGTCCGATGCTCGCCGGAAAAGTCGGACCTAAGGCTGTTGCGGTCGCTGTTATGGAAGATTGAGATAGTTGATTGCAGACGGTCCCTCGTTAAAGAGAAGGTCGACAACAGATAGATTAGAGATGAAACCGTGACGGTCGGCGAAGACCTGATAATACGGTTTCATCTCTTTTTTGTTCACCTCGTTCTTAGATAAACAAATCCTAAAATCGTTCTCGTTAATGATCTTTTCAAAATCTTCTGTATATGAAAAATCCTTCTTTACCTTAATTAATTTTAAGATGACTTTCAGACAATAGTCATTTAAATCGGTTAGAGTACTGAATCTTTGTTTGTATATCTTTTCAAAATAAGGGAAGTAATAGTCGAAATAAGCCGACTTACGATAAGCCGATTCCAAGCAGCGTAAGTGAACTTGTTGCCACGATTCCTTGTAACTTACTTCAATATCCTTTGTCAATGTGTGGTTGCCATTGACTTTTATTACGGGAACTGTCAAAGTCTGAATGCCGTTGGCGGTCATGACCTCGCATCTTGTTCTGCACGATTGCTTGTAATAAGTCTCAAACAGTTCGATGCGAGGGTTCTCTGCCTTTAAAAACAGAGAGATGTATTCTATTGAAGGTAAATACGCTGTTGGGAAAATCTGTGACATTACTTAATAAGGTATCTGTTGATTATACTTATATACTCCTCTTTACTTAATGCGCCGACTTGTGATAATGGTTGACCGTCCTTAGGCAGGAAGAATACTGTCGGTATGCTGCTTACCTTAAATATGGTAGGCAGTTTCAAGTCTTTGTCGACGTTGACTTTGTATACCAAGACTTTTCCTTCATATTCTCTCGCGATGTCTTCCATGATAGGAGCTACTTTCTTGCAAGGTCCGCACCAGTCGGCATAGAAATCTATCACGCAGGGTAGATCTCCATGATATGCGAACGAATCAGGATATTTTTCTAAGTCCCAGATATTCTTTATGAAAAACTTATAGTCGATATTTTTAACTAAGCTGTTGTCTTCGACTTTTATTTCCTGTGTCGTTGCTTGTTCTTTGTTATCTTTCTGTTCTTTTTTAGAACCTCCGCAAGATGCGAGCAGTAATGCGGATAAGATTGTGATGAATGTTTTTTTCATGTTGTCTGAGTTATAATGTTAGTCGAAAATTAATTTTTGTAAAGATACGATATTTTATTTAAATAACATTCAAAAAAAATTATGCATTACGCATTAAGCATTATGAATTATTATTAACTTTGCACCACAAAATTGAGTTTCAAATTAAAATTTAATGGCAATGGAAAAAAAAGACTTATTGAAAGATGTTATTAAACACATCGACATAAAAAGTTACAATTCGACAGAATTGGTCGACGCAATGCGTAATATGTCATTCACTTCACGTGATACCGCACGTGCAGCCGACATCTTGATGATGATGTGCAAAGAAAAAGAATGTACCAACATCTTGACATTGGCAGGTTCAACATCAGCAGCAGGTTGTATGCAAGTTTATGTTGACATGGTTCGTAACAAGATGATTGACGTTGTTGTCGCAACAGGCGCATCTATCATCGATATGGACTTGTTTGAAGCTCTCGGTTTTAAACATTATATCGGCGAAAAAGAGAATGTCATTCCAGATACAACATTACGCGACCTTTATATCGACCGTATTTATGACACATATATCGATGAAGAAGAACTTCAAGCTTGCGACCACACTACTTTTGAAATCGCTAACATGCTCGAAGCTCGTCCTTACTCATCACGCGAATTTATCTATGAGATCGGAAAGTGGTTACACGAAGGTAACGCCGTTAAGAAAGATAGCTTGATTCAGACATGTTATGAGTGTGGTGTGCCAATCTTTGTTCCTGCATTCAGCGACTCGTCAGCAGGTTTCGGTATCGGTAAACATCAATGGGAAAGAATGCAGAAAGGCGAGAAATATCTCTCTATCGACTCTGTTAAAGACTTCATCGAATTGACACAAATCAAGATGCAAGCTCCAGAAACAGGTTTGTTCATGGTGGGTGGCGGCGCTCCTAAAAACTTCGCTCAAGATACAGTAGTTTGTGCTGAAATACTCGGCTATGAAACTCCAATGCACAAATATGCTATCCAAATCACAGTGGCTGACGTCCGCGATGGCGCTTGCTCATCGTCAACATTGTTGGAAGCCGGCTCATGGGGCAAGGTAAGCCACCAACTCCAGCAAATGGTTTATGCTGAAGGTACAACAGTAATTCCTTTGATTGCATCATACGTCTATCACAACGGACCATGGCAAGAAAGAGAATACAAGAATTGGCAAAAGCTTTATCAGAAATAAAATTTTACAAGACAGTAAAAAGAGCGTATTTAACGCTCTTTTTTTTGTGTTTACGAGATAGTGTTTGTTATGAGAAAGTTGTTCTTTTATTTTGGTCTGATACTCTTGTCATTTTCGTCCTGTGTCGAAAAGATTGACAAACCGATAGTTTCTACGATGGATGTTTCTGTACGGTGTAATCGTGCTTCGTCGGGAGGTGTCGTTGTTGATGATTGTGGGACGGAGATAATATCTCGGGGTGTATGTTGGAGTACGAATCAAAATCCTACTTTGTTAGATAACTATACGGTAGATAGTTGCGGAACTGGTGAATTTTATTCTGATATGTTGTTTTTGTTTGCCGATACTAAATATTATGTAAGAGCTTATGCGACAAGCAGCGAAGGCACTAGTTATGGAGAACAAAAATCTTTTGTCACACTTAAAGATGAAGATGGTACTATAAATGGGTATGAGTATGTTGATTTGGGATTGCCGAGCGGTGTTAAATGGGCTACTTGTAATGTTGGTGCATTTTCACCAGAAGAATATGGCTATCATTATGCTTGGGGCGAGACTGAACCAAAAGAAGAATATTATTTCGATAATTGTTCTACTATGGATCTTTATTCAGCAGAAATATCTGGTGATGAGCAATATGATGTGGCAAGGAAAAAATGGGGTTCTTCTTGGCGTATGCCGACGCTTGAAGAGACTGAAGAACTGTTTTTGTTATGTGAGTGTGAATATACGACCTATAATGGAGTAGTTGGTAATAAAGTGACGGGTCCAAACGGAAATCATATTTTTTTACCTGCGGCTGGTTATAAGGTATGGGATATGCATTCATTATGTGGGGAAAAAGGCTATTATTGGAGCGGAGGTAGTAACTATCTCAGAACATTTGGCTGTAAAATGTCTTTCGGTACTACAGGTTATCTTTGGCTGTATGATGTATATCGTTATGAAGGTATGACCATCAGACCAGTTACGGATTAGTCGTTTATAATTTTACGCTGATTATGCTGATAGATGATTGCTAAAAAAAACTTTTGCTATTACTCTTTTGTCTCTCTCCTTTTTATTATTTTTGTACTTCTTAAATTATACACTATGATAAAAGATAATCTCAATATTATCAGGGAGACGATTCCATCAGACGTTACCCTTATTGCTGTTTCTAAAACGAAACCTATCTCTGACCTTCAAGAGGCTTACGAAGCAAACCAACGTATCTTCGGTGAAAATAAGGCGCTCGAAATGCGCGACAAATATCAGGAACTACCTAAAGATATCCAGTGGCATTTCATAGGTCATCTTCAGACTAACAAGATAAAATATATAGCTCCTTTCGTGACGTTGATACATTCAATCGATAGTGCTTCTTTGCTCGAAGCAGTCAATAAGGAAGCTGCTAAAAATAATCGTGTCATCAACTGTTTGCTTCAGTTTCATATAGCTCAAGAAGATACAAAGTTCGGCCTTAATATGGAAGAGGCAAAGGCGTTGCTCGAATCAGAAAACTTCAAAAACTTCAAAAATATTCACATCGTTGGCGTGATGGGAATGGCGACTTTTACTGAAAATATGAATCAGGTTCGTGATGAATTTAAGACATTGAAGAATATTTTCGAGACTTTGAAGAAAGATTATTTCAATAATGACGATACTTTCAAGGAAATTTCCATGGGAATGTCTGACGACTATCCCGTTGCGATAGAAGAAGGAGCGACGATGGTGCGAGTGGGAAGTAAGATCTTCGGAGCAAGAAATTATTCAGTTAATAGTTAACAATTTACAATTAACAATTAGGGAGTTGGGTGAAGAGTAGTGAGCTTACTATGGAGATGCTGAGACGGTGGTTGTTTTGATAATAATGAAAAAATAGATACAGATGAAAAAATACTGGATTACATTGTTAAAGATGTTGGTTTTCCTGTTGGTGCTTTTCGCAACGATGAGGATAATCTTCTTGATAAAATATTGGTCGTTGGTGACATTAGCTGAGATTCCGTTTGGTGAATTATTGAAAGGATTTTGGGAGGCGTTGCCGCTCGATGTCGCGACAGCGAGTTTTATGCTTGCTATACCTGCGATATATATGTTCGTTTCGTTGGCGATAGATAAAGACACGCTTTTCGCCCCACTACGCTGGTATTTCTACCTGATGGTGGCTGCATATAATCTCACGGCGTTCGGTGACATAGGCATCTATGGAGAATGGCGTACTAAGTTGTCGTATAGGGCGTTGCTGTATTTGCAGAACCCTGCCGAAGTTATCAATACTGCTGAGACTGAACAGACTTTGCTGCTGATAGTTCTCTGGAGCGTGCTGACGATATTGTTCTGTTGGCTATATACTAAATTCGTAGAACCTAAACAGTTGGATTTAAATTTTGAGGAGAAGAAACCTAATAAGATCATCCTTTCTGGAAGTTTTATCCTTGTGGTCGGACTGCTATTTCTCGGAATGAGAGGCGGTTTTAATGAGATCCCAATCACTTCGAGTAAGGTGTATTACAGTAGTCATAAGTTTGCTAATGAGATGAGTGTCAATCCGGCCTATTATCTCGTGGAGAATATTTTAAACTCAAAGAAGGTGGAGACTCGTGCTCATTTCAACTATATGGATATGAGTGCGGCGAAAGAAAGAACCATAAGGCTTCATGATGTCGAATGTGACTCTACAACCTCAATACTCAAGATGGAAAGACCTAATATCATTGTTGTCCTTCTCGAGAGTTGGTCTGCAGATTTGATAGAGTCGCTCGGCGGTGAGCCGGGAATAACACCTAATTTTCATGAGCTTGAGAAAGAGGGTCTTCTGTTTACCAATATTTATGCAAGCGCAAACCGTTCGCAACATGCGATGTCGTCGTTGTTCGGTGGTCTGCCAGGAATGCCGGTGACGACGATAACCAATCATCCGGATAAGTATTATGCCATTCCTTCTTTGGTAAAAAGAATGGACTCGATAGGTTATCATAATAGTTTTTATTTCGGCGGCGAATTGAATTATGGTAACATATTGTCGTATCTACGATATAATGAGTTCGATGAAATTGTTGAGGCGAAAGATATTAACGAAGGATTCTTCAAAGGAAAACTCGGTTATCATGATACTGACGTGATGCCGTGGTATGTGGAACAATTAGCGGATTATCCACGACCATTCTTCAGTACGCTCTTCACGCAAAGTACACACTCACCTTACGATTATCCTAAGATATTCGAGGAAATAGAATGGCCCGTCATTGAAAAACAATATGTTAATTCAGGACATTATACAGATATAGCGATAAAGATGTTTATGGATAAAGCGCGTCAACAGGAATGGTACGACAGTACGTTGTTCATTTTCGTCGCCGATCATAGCCATACGTCGTATAAAAATCACAGGATTGATTCCTTTGATCATCATAAGATCCCGATGTTGATTTATGGCGAACCGTTGCAGGATTCGTTACGTGGCAAGACTTTCGACAAAATATGTGGTAACACTGATTTGCCCGCTATGATATTGGCACAACTCGGACAATCACACGATGAATTTTTCTGGAGTAAAGATATGTTTAACAGATGTTACAAGCCGTTTGCCTTCTTTGAACTTAACGGAGGATTGGGCTGGAAAACACCAGAAGGAGAGTTCGTTTATCATAACACCGACAACTTCGTGAAAAACACATTGCCTGAAATCATTAGCGACAGTGTGGTGACAGATGGAAAGGCTTATATGCAATATCATTTTGACCTGTTTAATTCATATTGATTATGTAAACAGAAAGCCTATGCTTGTTAGTTATGATAAAATATCTATTGTTATTTTATGAAAAAATAATTACCTTTGCACAAAAATAAATATATAGTATGTTTGAAGGATTAAGTGAGAAACTTGAACGTTCGTTTAAGATATTAAAAGGTCAAGGTCAGATAACTGAAATCAATGTCGCGGAAACATTAAAAGAGGTTCGTAAGGCTCTTTTAGATGCTGACGTGAGTTATAAAATAGCTAAGGATGTCACTAATACCATCAAGGAAAAAGCCTTGGGTCAGAAGATTTTGACATCGGTGTCGCCAGGTCAACTTATGGTTAAGATTGTTCACGACGAACTTGCCGAGTTGATGGGTGGTGAACATACGGAAATAAACATCAAAGCCAATCCTGCGATAGTCTTGATGTCGGGTCTTCAAGGATCTGGTAAGACTACGTTCTCCGCGAAGTTGGCTAATTTCCTGAAAAGTAAAAGAGGTAAGAATGTGTTGCTTGTAGCTTGTGACGTCTATCGTCCTGCTGCTATCGACCAATTGAAGGTCTTAGGTGAACAAGTAGGTGTTGAAGTGTATTCGGAGATAGAATCCAAAGATCCTGTAACTATCGCAGCTAATGCAGTTCAATATGCGAAAGATCATAATAAGAATGTCGTCATTATAGATACCGCAGGTCGTCTTGCTATTGACGAGCAGATGATGAACGAGATAGCCGCTGTCAAGGCGAAAGTTAATCCTCATGAGACATTGTTCGTAGTTGACTCTATGACAGGTCAGGATGCTGTAAATACAGCTAAGGCATTTAATGACCGTCTCGACTTCGACGGCGTAGTGCTAACAAAATTGGACGGTGACACTCGTGGTGGTGCAGCTCTGACAATACGTTCGGTAGTCGATAAACCGATTAAGTTCGTCGGTCTCGGCGAAAAAATGGACGCTCTCGACATATTCTATCCTAAACGTATGGCTGACCGTATCCTCGGCATGGGCGATATCGTTACTCTCGTAGAAAAGGCTCAAGAACAATTTGACGCTGAAGAGGCCGCTAAACTTAAAAGGAAACTCGCTAAAAATGAATTCAATTTTAACGACTTCCTTAAACAGATACAGCAGATTAAACGTATGGGTAATATCAAAGATCTCGCCGCGATGATACCTGGTATGAATAAGATCAGTGATGAAGATATTGATGAAGACGCATTCAAAACCATAGAGGCTATCATCGGTTCGATGACACCTGCTGAACGCGAGAATCCTAAAATATTGAACGGCAGCCGTCGTAGAAGAATAGCGATGGGTAGCGGTACCAATATCGTTGAAGTCAACAGACTGATAAAACAATTTGAAGAGACATCGAAGATGATGAGAATGATGACGACTGGCGGAGCCAAGAAGATGATGCAGATGATGTCTCAAATGAGAAACAGAAGATAAACATAATAAAAATCAATATTATGGCAGATAATAAAATCATCGATGGCAAACTTGTTGCCGAAATAATGAAAAAAGAAATAGCTGCTGAAGTGGCTGATATGATCGACAAAGGAATCGGAGCCCCACATCTCGCAGCAGTCATAGTCGGCGATGATGGAGCCAGCCTTACTTACGTAGCTTCTAAAGAAAAAGCGTGTCATAATGTCGGTATGCTTTCTTCAGTGTATAGACTGAATGCGAAATCAACCGAAGAAGACGTGCTTAACACTATTAACTTCCTTAACAACGATCCAGAAATCGATGGTTATATCGTACAATTGCCATTGCCTGACCATATCAATGAAACTAAAGTCATTCAATCTATAAGTCCTAATAAGGATGTGGATGGATTTACGCTTTCTAACATAGGTCTTATGCAACTCGGCGAACCTTGCTTCTCACCGGCAACTCCATTCGGAATATTAGAACTGCTAAAGCGGAGTAAGATCGAAGTCGCAGGAAAACATGTTGTCGTGATGGGTCGCTCTAACATAGTCGGCACTCCTGTCAGCGTGATGCTATCCAGAAAAGGAATAGACGCGACAGTAACAATGTGTCACTCCAAGACTAAGAATGTTGAAGAATATACTCGCCAGGCTGATATTCTTATCGTGGCGATAGGTCATCCCGAATTTGTTAAAGCAGATATGGTTAAGGAAGGTGCGGTCGTAGTCGACGTAGGTATTCATCGCATAAAGGATAACTCTGAAAAAGGTTATCATATCGTCGGCGATGTTGATTATGACGATGTATATCCTAAAGTGTCCAAAATAACACCTGTCCCTGGTGGCGTAGGTCCGATGACAATAGTGTCGTTGCTCTACAATACACTGATGGCAGCAAAGAAAAACAGATGATATATTTGTTGAAGAAAGATAATGAGACGTCACATTGTGCTGTGGCGTCTTTGTTTTTATAAAATATGACGAATACATTTCTTAAAATAATTAAACTATTATTGTTGACGATGTTTATTCTGTCGTCGGAAATTGTCTTCTCCCAATCTTATCATACTTCCTCAAAGAAAGCTGTTAATTGTTTCAAAAAAGCCCATCAGGAATTTCTTAATGAAAATTATGAAGAGGCGTTGATTCTTACCGATAAGGCAATAGATAAAGATGGTGATTTCATAGATGCGGTTTTACTTAAGGCAGAAATATGTTTGGAACTGAATGCGGATTCTTCGGCAATAGCTTCATACGAGAGAGTTCTTGAACTTGATTCGATGTTTTACCCGAGATGCTCGATGACCTTGTCAAAACTTTACGCCGAACATTTTAGATTTGACGAATCTGTGTCGTTGTTACGTTGGTATCTTTCTTTGGATAACCAGAAAGAAACAACTCGTGAAATCGCTGAACGACAACTGTTATTGACCGAATACCAAAAGTCATTGGTTGAGAATCCTGTTGATTATAGTCCTGAAAATATCGGTGATGTAATTAATACATCAGCCGATGAATATGTTAATCAGTATTATGTTAACGCTAATAAACTGATATTTACTAAACGTTATAAGTCATATACGGATGATATTTATGAAGAGAATGTATTCGTGTCAACGATGTTTGATTCTATCTGGACAGTCCCTCAACTTTTGTTAAAAGATATTAATAATATCGGTGCGGCAAATATTTCTTCCGACGGAAAAACTATCTATTTCTCAGGTTGTGGATGGAACGATGGTTTTGGAAGTTGTGATATCTATTGCGTGAGATTCGAGGATGGAATCTGGTCTGAACCTGAAAACTTAGAATCTATTAACACTTCAGACTGGGAATCTCAGCCATGTGTAAGTTATGATGGTAATGAGTTATATTTTGTCAGGAGAAATAAACATTTAGGTACATCAGATATTTATGTTTCAAAGAAGGATGAAACCGGAAATTGGACGAAACCTCAAAGGCTTAATTCTAAAATTAATACAGATGGTAATGAGATGTCTCCGTTTTTGCATCATGATAACAGGACATTATATTTCTCATCTGACGGACATTTAGGTATGGGAGGGTATGATTTGTTTGTTTCCCGTCGTGTAAATGGCGAGTGGACGGAACCGGTTAATTTGGGCTATCCTCTTAATACTAAAAACGATGAGATTAATATTGTTATTTCCAATGACGCGGAGAAGGCTTTTATTTCTGTATCGAATGTGGATCGGTATATGTCTGTGTCATACGATATTTATGAATTTAATTTAGATGACAGGTTTAGGGCGGAACCTGTGGAAATGGAAATCTCTTCTGATGAGGAATATTATGCATCTGTGGTAGATAGGGGAGAGACTGTGGTTTTAAAAGATATTTACTTTGAGTTTGATAGTTCGGAACTGTCGGTTGATTCGGAAGATGGAATAGATTATATCTTAAATTTTCTTAACAAACACCCTGATGTCAATATTATTCTTGAGGGTCATACCGATAATGTTGGGAGCGATGAATATAATATGGCGTTGTCGTTGCGTAGGGCTGAGTCGGTTAAGAAAGCGCTTGTGGATAAGGGTATTTCGTCTGAACGTATAAAAGCAAAAGGCTGCGGATCAACGCAACCTTTGCTACCTAATAAACTTGATGATGAACTGAATTTTCTTAATAGAAGAGTGACAATGACTCTTAATCCTTATACATCGTCTCGATAAGTTCTTTGTATTGTTCCTTGACGATGTTTCTCTTGACCTTTAATGTAGGTGTCAGAATTCCGTTGTTGACACTCCATTCGTCGGCGATGAGTTCGTAACGTTTGATCTTTTCCGTATCACCGAAATTCTGGTTTAGTTTCTTGACTTCTTCAGCATAACGTCTCTTGACATCAGGGTTTTTAATCATTTCCTGTGGTGTGGTGTATTTTATCTCGTGTTTGTGGCACCATGTCTTTAGGAATGCGAAGTCGGGAACGATGATAGCTCCAGCATATTTTTGGTTCTCACCTAAGACGACGATATTTTCAATAAAACCTGATTCGGTGAACTTACCCTCTATGACATCCGGATTGATGTATTTTCCTAATGATGTTTTGAATAAGTTCTTTAACCTGCCGGTGATTCTCACTTGACCGTATTCGTTTATTTCTCCTAGGTCGCCGGTATGCATCCATCCGTCTTCATCGATGACTTCTTTTGTGAGTTCAGGTTTGTTGTAATATCCCATCATAACGTTGTGCCCGCGGCAGATGATTTCCTTATTCTCGTTTACTTTTACCTCGACGCCTGGAAGCGCAAAACCTACAGTTCCGATTTCTCTTCCATGAGGGAGATTGCAAGATACCGCGATAACAGGTGAACATTCAGTCATGCCGTATCCTTCGTAAATAGGCATTCTAATAGCAGAGAAGAACGATGCGATGTTAGGCTGAATACTTGCAGCTCCTGAAACGACGATGTCGAAATTTTCCGCACCGAGAGTCTGACGTATCTTTTTATAAACCAAGGCATCGGCTATCTTCAGCTTCTGGTTGTAAAGCCAGGTACGGTTGCTTGGGTCTATTCTGTATTTTTCCGCTAAAGAGAAAGCCCATAAGAAGATGATTCTCTTTATACCTTTGTTCTTTCTTCCTGACTCCTTGACTTTTAAATATATTTTCTCCAAAAGTCTTGGAACGGCGCTCATCATTGTTGGTTGTACGTCTTTTAAGTCTGACGCTATTGTAGCGAGACTCTCGGCGTAATATACCGACATTCCGAGATATTGGTACAAGAAAACTAACATTCTTTCGTAGGCGTGACATATAGGAAGGAAGCTGAATGCTTTTTTCGACCATGGAGAAGGAGTCTGTTTCAGATTATGAAGCTGACTCATTATGTTGAAATGAGATAACATGACGCCTTTGGGATTTCCTGTAGTTCCCGACGTGTAGATTATTGTTGCACAGTCTTTCTCATCTACGTTATCTTCTCTCTTCTTTAGTTCCTCAGGATCGGGATTGCTTTTGCCGATCTCAACCAATTGATCAAATGTCGGATAATCACTCTTAGTACCAATGGTATAAATTCCTGTCAGGCTCGGACTTTCATTTTTGACGCTCTCGATTTTTTGCAGGACGCTCTGTCCTTCCAAAACGATAAGTTTTACCTCACAGTCATTTATTATATAATGATAGTCTTCTTTGCTTATAGTAGGATAGATCGGAACTGTTATAGCTCCCACCTGCATGATCGCCATATCGAGCATGTTCCATTCAGGACGATTGTTGCAGATTATGCCAACCTTGTCATCTTTCTTTATGCCTAATTTTATGAGCGCATAACTGATGTTGTTGGTAATTTCAATATACTCCTGGATGCTGTATTTTTTCCAACTGCCAGATTCTTTTTTTGCTAATGCAACTTCTTGACTTGGATATTTTGCAATGTATAATTTCAAAATATCAAACAATCTTTTTTCTTCCATTTTTCTTCTTATCACTTTTTTGCAAAAATAAAAATAAAAATGGATTTTTGTTTTAAAAATACGTAGAATAGGGGCGAAAAGTTGCTGAAAAAATGTTTGTGGGATGTAAACTTGAATTTTAGTATTTAAGTAATCTTTCTTTATTGTAAGTTTGTGGTAAAAATAGCGTTTTTAGGGAAGAAAATAATGACGTTTTCAATGGTAAAAACAGATTGTTTGGTTATTTTGCTATAAAAATGATACAATATGACACATACTATCATACCTCGAATTCCGGATATGTATCTTTTACAGTCATCTTTTAATTATTTTTTTTACGAAATATTCATGCGAATCTGTGCCCGTTATTTGAATAATGTATATCCCTTTTGACTTGTCTATATGGAAAACATAATCCTCTTTAATATTCTTTTCTTCTATGATTACACCGTCGATACTTATTATCTTAACATTTGCGTTTATGTTGTTTTCATTTTCTATTATGACACTGTTGTTGTCTGGATTACTGATGATATTGAAATTGCTATTGTAATATGATTCGTTTGCATTCGTCGTGTCAACAACTGCTGATTCAAAATTCCATTTTTCTAAATTGTTGAAGAAAACATCATTTGCGACATTTTGCAGAAACTCAGCCTTTGTCTGTTCGATGTAAGAGGAATCATAATATGTACCTATTGGACTTTCTTCCCAAAATACTGCATGGAATACACAGGCCGCTAAATAACTGCCGTAGTAATTTGGGTGGCTCTCGTCTGGACCATGAAGTACAATCTTATTATGAAGATTTAGAACCTCTTTCCAGGCGTCGCCTACGGGAGATACGTAAGAGCCAGTAGCGTATGCGTTTTCACAATATGCTATACTCATGGTGTCCTGCATCTGATTGAAGTCGGCGAAATCTGCGCTACAATATAGACCATCCCCGAAGTCGACACATTGTTGTCCGCCGTATCTGCGTCCCCATGTCATGTATCCTACAACTTTTGCCTCCGGGTTGTACAACATGATGCTGTCGTAGAGTGACTGATAAGCGGGACGCATCGCGTTGTGACGATAATAATCTATTGATGGTAATTGACTTTGTTCTTGTAATACAACGTAATCCCAATTACCTTTTCTTATTGCGTTCAATGAATTTGGACTTTCTGCATGTTGAAATAATGTGCAGCCTCCTGGACATATCAATTCGGAAGTCACGATTCTGTCTGTCCCGAACGATAGTTCATTAACCATTTCCGGCAGGTTGTTGACGAAAGTATAGCTGTTTCCTAACCATAACACTTTTATTTCTTCTTGAGCGAGAGATATTTTAAACAGACTTAAGACTATTGCAAATAAGATTGTTTTTTTCATGGTTTGATAAAGCAATGAGGCGTACCTGTGATTGTACGCCTCAGTTATGATATTTGTTAAATAAATTATTTAGCTAAGAAAGGATAACCGTATTCTGTTGCAGGAACGAATGTTTCTTTTATAGAACGTGGGTTGGTCCAACGGATGAGATTCCATAATCCGCCTGCTTTGTCGTTTGTTCCGGAAGCGCGTGATCCTCCAAATGGCTGGCAACCTACAACAGCTCCAGTAGGTTTGTCGTTGATATAGAAGTTACCTGCTGCATATCTTAGTTTGTCATTAGCTATTCTCAAGGCTTTCAAGTCGTATGAGAAGATCGCACCTGTCAATGCGTAAGGTGATGTGCTGTCGCAGAGTTCGAGTGTCTCAACATAATCCTTGTCTTCGTATACGTAGATTGTGATGATAGGTCCGAAGATTTCTTCAGCCATTGATTCGTATTTAGGATTTGTTGTCAGTATGACTGTAGGTTCAACGAAGTAACCTATTGATTTGTCGCAGTTGCCACCGAAGATAACTTCTGCGTCGTTAGCTGCTTTTGCTCTGTCGATATAGCCTTTACAATTATCGAATGATGCTTCGTCGATAACGGCGTTAACGAAGTTGGTGAAGTCGGTGACGTCACCCATCTTGATTGTGCTGAGCATTTCGCCGATATATTGTTTTATGTCATTCCATAACGATGCTGGGATATATGCGCGTGATGCTGCCGAACATTTCTGTCCTTGGAATTCGAAGGCTCCACGAACTATGGCGGTCGCTACCTCGCGTGGATTTGCTGAGCTATGTGCGAAGATGAAGTCCTTGCCACCTGTTTCGCCTACCAATCGAGGATATGATCTATAGTTGCTGATGTTTGCTCCAACGCCTTTCCATAATCCTTGGAATGTTGCTGTTGAACCGGTGAAGTGGATGCCTGCGAGATTAGGGTTGCTTAATGCGATGTTTCCAATGAGGGAGCCTTTTCCAGGTAAGAAGTTTATAACGCCTTCCGGGAGTCCTGCTTCCATGAAAATCTGCATTAAATGATAATTTGATAACAATGCTGTCGTTGATGGTTTCCAAATCGTTGTGTTGCCCATCAAGACTGGTGTCATATTGAGGTTAGATGCGATAGAGGTGAAGTTGAATGGTGTCACTGCCATCACGAAACCTTCTAATGGACGATATTCCGATCTGTTAAGTTGGTCAGGTGATGATGATGGTTGCTCAGAATATAAGTTACCCGCGTAGTAGTTGTTGAAACGGAAGAAGTCGATGGTTTCACATGCGGAATCAATTTCAGCTTGGAATGCATTTTTACTTTGTCCGAGCATACAAGATGCATTTACTCTTGCGCGATATTTTGTAGCTATAAGCTGACCTATGCGAGCTAAGATGGAAGCACGCTCTACCCACGGAATGTTTTCCCATTCTTTCTTTGCGTTCAAAGCGGCTTCAATAGCCATATTAACTTCTTTTTCTCCAACTTTATGGTATTTGGCAACGACGTGCTTATGGTTGTGTGGCATTACGACTTCGCCCATGTCGCCAGTACGAATCTCTTTGCCGCCAATAATAATAGGTATTTCAACGACTTCTTTAGATTGTCTTTCAAGTTCTTTTTCTAAGGCGATGCGTTCTGGACTGCCAGGTCTGTATTCCTTTACAGGTTCATTTGCTGGTTTTGCAAACTGAAATAATGCGTTGTTCATGATATTATGTTTTTAGTTGTTGAATTTAATTAAAATAGTGGGTACAAATATAACATTTTATTTTCAGAAATAAAAATAAATTATGTCATTTGTTGTAAGCTACTGATATGATTTACTCAATATAAATCTTCTTGACGTATGTTTTATTGTCGCAATAAATATTGATGAAATATAATCCGGCAGGTAACTCCCTGATGTCGATGGGGTTCTCAAAGTCCTGACTTATGACATTAATTCCGATGGAATTATATATCTTAATGTGTTTGACTTTAATGTTTTTATCATTGATGATAATGTTGACAAAATCTCTTGTAGGATTAGGATAAACCTTGATGTTATCTTCTTCTTTTTCTTCAATAGAGGTGAAACTTGAACAAGGGAACACGATGTTATCGATCCAGACGCAGTCGTTGCCGTCTTCTGACATAAAGTCTTTCTGGTAAATCCATTTGTAAGTGTGAGTTCCTTCTGAAATCAAATATTCTGCAAGTATCCAACCAGTCTCTCCTGTTGCTGCAATTTTCTGTTCGCCATCGATATAGAAATAGAAATAATCCCAATTTTCTTCCGAAGAAACCTTGTAATGGAATGATAATACTTGTTCTGAGAAGGTCTCTAAAGTAATACTGATTTGTGTATTAGAATCATCGTCAATATTTCCAGAACGCAGACTGTAGTTTCCTTCATATGCTTCGTTATTATCGACGTACCAAGGATTGTTGGTATCGTTTTGCCACAAATCATTTTCTATGACACCGAATTCAAAGTTTTCCGCAAGTGTTCCTAACAATTTCTCGAAATCATGTCTGATCTTACTGCCTTCTATATCGAATTCTAAGGTGAACGAAATAGGTTCTGGAAGAATATTCCATTCGACGTAGAACTCAAATTCCAAGTCTGTTTTTTCTCCAATATTTAATGATGGTATTGCGATGTCTTTAGAAATCACTCTGATAAAGTTGGTGTTGCTGATTAGGTTGGCGACAATGTTTCCCATATCGTAATTGCTGCTGTTTTCTACTGATAATATGAACTTTGCAATTTCGCCTGGGTCGATGAAACCGTTGCCGTCACCATCGCTCTCTTCCGCCTTGATATTGGTAATTTCAAAATTATATGAATTAACAGAAACTTCGAATTTTTCTTCGTGGTTTGTTCCGTCATGTTCAATATTTAATGTAAAGGTGATTGTAGAACCATTAGGAATCTCACTGACAATATCCAAATGGAATGCGTCTTCAACATTGACGATTTCGTCAGCACTGATATTATCAACGATGTTGTTGTTGTTTGTTATGTTTATCAAATCGTTGTCACAGCTTAATGATAAGTTAACAGAAGAAGCATCTTCCTTGCCGATATTTCTTAGTTTCAAGTCTAAATATGTATCTTGATTTAAAGTAATCTCTTGACTGTCTTCATAAAGATTGAAGTCATACATCATTATAAATGCCTCGTCAGTTGAAATAACGACATCTTTTTCGTAGCGAAGGTGATTTGGTTTTGTTACTGTCACATAAAGTTTATTGCCAGGGATTACGGTGTTAGGAATATTTATAACTTGCATATTGCCGGTTCCTTCTGCCAATGCTAAGGTCTTTGTCTTGCCTCCTTCATCTGTGGAGATGCCGATGACGGAACCATGAGGTGCTTTGATATTGAAACTGCCGCTTTCATTGTAGTAGATGTCGTCATGAACTATTTCCATTTGTTGTGGAACTTCCGAATAAAGTCTCAAGAAAGCATCGCAATGTGCGTTGAAGAGATTGCTTGTTTCTTGCAGTGACTCGTTCCATACGTTAGGAAATACTCGTTGAAACATAAAGTGTTTTGCTGAGGTGCTTGCGAAAGCAGGCATATAGCAGTTATTGTTTTCGATGGTGGTTCCGTAATCGGGCAAGAATGAATTCTCGAAGAAATCCCAGATTCCCCATAGGTATACGTCATTGTTATAAGTGTATGTTTCATAAGTCGCTGCAATAACACCGACGGCACCTTTGTCTTCATTACGCATCAATGATTCAGCAAGACATCCGTCTTTGTCGAATGCACCTGTTGCACAGTTGATTGAAAGTACAAAAGGCAGTTTGCCATGATTTGTCAACGTTGGGACGTTCTTTGATTCAAACTTAGGGCAGTCCCAGAATGAATACCATCCGTGGTCACGGTTTTGCAGTATGTAGCCTGGTTCCTGGCTTATTTTATCGAGAAGTTCTAATTCATAATTGTCATATTCGACGAAGGATCCTGTTTCACCTGGCGTGGCTGGAATATACCCCAATCCATTAGGGCCAAAATAATTTACAACCTGATCGGTGTTGTTGGCAGATGACCAGATTTCATCATCGTAATCACCGCTATAATAATATATTACGTTGAGTCGATATGGATCTTTGCCGATGGAACTGAGATAACCGTTTATGCTTTCTGCACTAATCTGAAACCATTTTGTTTGTTGATATGCACTTGTCATAATAGGTTTTTCGTAGAAGTCGGACTCCATAACAGGATTGTTGAATTCGTAGTCGATTTGCTTGTCAACCAATATTTTGGCTTCTTGTTCGTTGGATGCGCTTAATCTGGATACAGTGATGTCGGGCAAGAAATCCTCGTCAATGTCAGAATAAGGTCTGTCTGAGATATAAGGGGCTGTTGATTGGAAATAAAAATGAAATGCAGGGATACCTTCTCTGTAGTTGGTGCTGTAATCTCCTAGCAGACATACTGCAACAGGAGCGATTTCCCAGTTGTTATACGCGTCAATAATCCAGTTTCTTAATTCTTCGTGAGAATTAACATTGATGTCGCCAAGAGAATATACTTTAGTGATGATGCCTTGTTTGCTTCTGTAATCGGCGAGACGTTGAGCTTGTTCCCTGAACGATTCGTTGTCTGGGATTATGATGAGATATTCTGCGCCTTCAGCATCGTTTCTAATCCAGTCATGCATTCTTCTGGCATAATCAATTTCTGAAATGTTATTGTAGTTTAAGATGTTGTGTTGTAAGATAGGATCCCAATACATCGAACGAAGTCTATCGTCGCCGAACATTCCGTTGCCGCCTTCAAATTCAACTCTGAACTTGATTTTCTTATAAACGATAAGTTCTTTGCTGACAGGATTGAATTGTACGGGAGCGATGCTGAGACCGACGGCGTCGACGCCACGCAGATTCATTTGTTCTGTTAAAGAAACAATGTTGTTTGGATATAATTCGTTTCTGGAATAGACGCTTAAATCCTTATCATAACGATAGTCGGTCGTGTCATATTCCGAGACAACACCTTTTGAAGGGGCGATGTTAATATTCTTCAAGATTTCTTTCTCATAACTCTCAACTACGACATTTGCCTTTGCACCTTGAGGCAAAGCGACGAATCTGTTTACAGAAGGGAGGTTAGGTTTTCCTTTGTCGTTAGGAATCATTATGCTGCTTAAAGCAATTTCGTGGAAGACCTCATCTCCGTTCGGAATCTCTTTGATGTTATAATCGTCGATGGTTAGTTCTAAAGATAATGAAGACTTGCTTTCATTCTTGACAACTAAACTTTGAGCTTTTGATGAATTGGATATCACTAATAAAATAATGATGACAAAGAATAGAATATGTTTTTTCATGGTGTTTTTTTGCAAAATAACGGAAATTTATTTAATGACGATTTTCTTGCTGATTATTTTATTTTCACTTTCAATATTGAAGAGATATAATCCTGGATTATAGTTCGAGACATCTATTTCCATCTCATTTGAACAAGTCTCAATTTCTTCAACCAACATTCCTAAGTAACTATAAACTCTGACTGCTGATAGCTGGTAGCTGACAGCTGATAGCTTAATAAAATCTTTTGCAGGATTAGGATAAATCTTGATATTATCTTCTTCTGTTTCCTCAATAGAGGTGAAACTTGAACAAGGGAACACTATGTTATCGATCCATACACAGTCGCTGCCACTTTCGGAGGATATGTCTTTGTTGTATGCCCATGTGTAGGTGTGAGTTCCTGTTGGTATGCTGAATTCAGCATATCTCCATCCTGTCTTTCCATCAGCCTGTAACATTTGGGTTCCGTCAATATAGAAAGAGAAGTAATCCCAATATTCTTCTGATGAGACTTTATAGTAGAACGAAACATTCTGTTCGTTAAAGTTTTCTATACTAATGCTGATTTCTGTCGATTGATCGTCTCCAATATTGCCTGATCGTAAACTGTAGTTGCCTTCATATGATTCGCTGTTATCGACGTACCAAGGTGTTTCTGCGTCATTTGTCCATGAAAGATTCTCTAATGTTCCGTTTTCGAAATTCTCTGCAAGTGTTCCCAAGAGTTTCTCGAAATCTTTTCTGATCTTACAGTTGTCGATGTTGAGTTCCAATGTCAGCGAAACTGGTTCCGGGTTAATATTCCATTTGATGAATATTTCAAATTCGAGATCGGTTCTTTCTCCAATATTCAACGAGTTAAGCTCTATGTTTTCAGAAATAACTTTGATGTAATCGTTGTTGCTTATAAGGTTAGCAATGATGTTTTCCATCTTGTAGTTACTTGAATTTTCTATTGTCAGTTTTATCTTCGCATATTCATTAGGATCAATAAGGTTGTTGACGTCGCCTTCTGCCACTTCCGCATTGATGCTTATGATTTCAAAATTGTATGAATTTACAAGTACGTCGAATTTCTCCTCGTGACTTGTCCCGTTGTGTTCAATGTTTAGAGAAAAAGTTATTGTAGTTCCGTTCGCTATGTCGTCGGTGATGTCAAGATGAAATGCGTCTTCAATCATAACCTCGTCATTTACTCCAATTATGTCGATGGTGTTATTGTTGTCAGTGATGTTGATTATGTCGGTGTTGCAACTTAAAGATAAATTGAGAGAAGATGCGTCTTCTTTGCCAATATTTTTAAGTTTTAAATCGATGTAAGTGTCTTGATTTAATGTGATCTCATGGCTGTCTTCGTAAAGATTAAAGTCGTCGATAATAACGAAAGCTTCATTAGTTGAAGTGATCACTTCTTGTTCATAACGTAGATGGTTGGCCTTGGTTACGGTAATATAGAGTTTGTTTCCTGGGAGTACATTGTGAGGTATGTTTATATCTTGCATATTACCAGTACCTTCCGCAAAAGCTATGGTTTTTATTCCATTGATGTCGTCTGTGGATATTCCGATAATGGAACCTGCTGGAGCCTTGACTTTAAATGTGTTGCTTTCGCAATAGTATATCTCATCATGTTCTATATTCATTGGTTGTGGTACTTCTGAATATAGTTTCAAGAAAGCATCGCAATGTGCGTGGAATAGGTTGCTTGTCAGCTCGCGAGTGTTTTCATATGTGTTAGGAAAATTCTGCTGATACAGAAAATGTTTCGCTGATACGTTGGCGAACGCAGGCATATAGTCGCCATTATTCTCAGTATTAGTTCCATAATCGGGCAGGAAGTCGTTCTCGAAGAAATCCCATATGCCCCAGATGTATGAGTCGTTTGTGTAGGTATGTGTTTCATAAGTGGCTGCGATTACCCCGATACCTCCAGCGTTTTCAGCCTTCATGAAAGCTTCTGCCAAACAATTGTGTTGGTCGAAAGCACCAGAGGCGCAATTAATTGATAGTACGAAAGGTAGCTTGTTGTGGTTTGTTAGGTCAGGAATACTATATGATGATAGATGGGGGCAGTCCCAGATCGAAAACCATCCATGGTCGCGGTTGAGAAGGATATATCCAGGCTCTTGACTTATCTTGTTTATAAGATGATCTTCATCGCTGTTTTGATCAATGAAACCTCCTAACTCGTCTGGTGTAGCAGGAATATAATTCAAACCATTAGGCCCGAAATAGTTGACAACTTGTTCGGTGTTGCTGGCAGATGACCATTGTTTACCATTATAATTGCTTCCATAATAATAATGCATGGTGTATCGATATGGTTCTTTGCCGATAGAACTGAGATATCCGTTAACGCTTTCAGTACTTATTTGGAACCATTTCTCCATTTGGAAAGCACATGTCATAATAGGACTGTCATAGAATTTTTCATCTGTGACAGGATTGTTGAACTCATAATCGATTTGCTTGTCAACCATTATCTTTGCTTCTTCAACGTCAGATGCGCTAAGCCTTGATATTGCGATGTCGGGAAGTAAATCGTTGTCTATGTCGGCAAATGGACGGTCGCTGATGTACGTCGCATATCCGTTGAAATCAAAAGTAAAAGCTGGAATTCCTTCGTTAGGGTTGGTACTGTAATCTCCTAAAAGACAAACGGCAACGGGAGCAATTTCCCAATTGTTATATGCATTAGTAAACCACTCTTTTATATCTTCTGGTGAATAAGTGTCCATGTCTTTAAGAGAATATACTTTAGTGATGATGCCTTGTTTGCTTCTGTAATCGGCGAGACGTTGAGCTTGTTCTCTGAACGATTCATTGTCAGGAATTATGATGAGATATTCTGCGCCTTCAGCATCGTCAGTAATCCATCTTTCCATTCTTTTGGCGTAATCAATCTTTGAAATGTTATTGTAGTTTAAGATGTTGTGTTGTAAGATAGGATCCCAATACATCGAATGAAGTCTATTGTCACCGAATGTTCCGTTGCCGCCTTCAAATTCAACTCTGATATTGATTTTCTTATGAATGATAAGTTCTTTGCTGACAGGATTGAATTGTACGGGAGCGATGCTGAGACCGACGGCGTCGACGCCACGCAGATTCATCTGTTCTGTTAAAGAAACTATGTTGTTTGGATATAATTCGTTTCTGGAATATACACTTAAATCCTTATCATATCGATAGTCGGTCGTGTCATATTCTGAGACAACACCTTTAGAAGGGGCGATGTTAATATTCTTTAAGATTTCTTTCTCATAACTCTCAACTATGACATTTGCCTTCGCACCTTGAGACAAAGCGATGAATCTGTTTACGGAAGGAAGATTAGGTTTCCCTTTGTCGTTAGGAATCATTATGCTGCTTAAAGCAATTTCGTGGAAGACCTCATCTCCGTCAATTATTTCCTTGATGTTATAATTGTCGATGGTTAGTTCTAATGATAGAGACGATTTGCTTTGGTTTAAAACTTTAAGTTGTTGAGCATTAGTATTATTTGAGAATAATAATGCAACTATAATACATACGATGAGGTATATTTTCTTCATAGTAATGAGGTTTGAATTATTTCTCAAAAGTAACGTTTTTTTACATACTTTTGTTTAAATATATGAAAAAAATAGGTAATGATGCCCCAAAAAGTTAGTAATTGAGCGAAAATAGCCTAATTTACCTGTTTGTTTAATTTTAAATAGATGTATATCAGTTATTTATCTCGTGGCTTGAAATGGGTAACTTGCTTCGGATGTTCAGTACGTCTTGTGACGGAATGATTACGATAATACAACAAAAAATCCCTGCAACATTTTTATCTTAACCCTGAATTTGTCGCAGGGATTTTTATAACCTCCCTCCTAAAATAAGTAACGCCTCCCAAGTGTGCTGTCTTGCGACTCGCATGGGAGGCTTATTACCTTTGCGACTTTATGTCTTTACACCTTTACTTCTTAATGCTCAATATCAATCCTAAAACTACTCCAAGGAATGCTGCGAACAACACCTGATAATTTCCTGGCAATAGGAATGTGATTGTATGAGCTGGATACCAGAACAATGGTATGGTCTTCTTGAAAACGAAGCCATATTGTAAGTCCCAGTTGATTTTGTGTGCTATAGTTTCTTGTATCTTCAACTTATTGCAGAAGAATCCTTTTAATGTTCCGCCTGTCTCAGCGATGTGGATGTCTGTCACCTTATGGAATGTCATGAAGACAGGTGCGAAGATGGTGTTCATCAAGACGCTGACTAACAAGGCTACGAAGACTTTGCCTCCGCTGAAGTCGCCTCTGAACCATGCACCAGCTTCCGAGACGCCGAAGCCTTTCTCTAACAAAGCTACTGTTCCGGTTTTGAATATCGTCATGGCTGATGCTATGATGACGCCGAGGAATCCCCATACCAACATCTTAGGCAAGAGACCGAAGCCTTTTTCTATGTAACAGCCTTTGCGTATTCTTAAAGCCAACATCTCACCGAATGTTCCTAAGATGGCGAACTTGAAGAAACTCATTATCATGCCGTGCTCGGCAGTCATCGCATTGAACCAATCCATCGCTCCTGGAACGAAGGCGAAAGTCCCGATGACTGCCAAGACTGCTAATGTGGTAATTATATCACCTTTTTTCATCGTGTCTTATTTTTCAATTCTGATTCTTGCGTCAACAGCAACGACGTTCTTTGGATTGCCGAGCAATGGGTTCAAGTCCATCTCTGCAATTTCAGGAGCTGCCATCACCAATGCGCTCACTCTTGCAACTTGTTCTGCGTAAATGTCAACATTGACAGGTTGCTGACCTCTTACGCCTTCCAAAATCTTGTAGCCGCGTAACTTACCAAGCATGTCTTTTGCCTCGCATGCTGTGATAGGTGCGATGGCGTTTTGTACGTCTTTCAAGACTTCGATGAAGATACCGCCGAGACCGAAGAATACCTGATGACCGAATTTCTCGTCACGGATAGCTCCGATATAAACCTCTGTACCGTCGAGCATTGGATACATCTCAACAGCGTAAGTCTCTGGGATAGCCATCAAACGGTCGAATTCTCTATCGACAGTCTCAATGTCGCGGACGTTCAATGTAACGCCACCAACGTCTGATTTGTGGATAGGTCCGACGACTTTCATAACGAGAGGATAACCTACTTCGTTGGCGAAGTCTAAAGCCTGTTGTTTTTGATCGACGACGCGGATTTGTTTTTGAGCGATGCCAGCAGCGTCTAACATTTCATAAATCTCATCTGGTCCGATGTAGCCGTTTTCGCAGTTGTCGACAACCTTACGGATTCTTGCTACGTCTATCTTTGGAAGCTCAACATTCTCTGGCTGTGGCTTCGGTGTGTTATAAATCTTGCATAATGCATTACCGAAGATACATTCTTCAGGGAAGTTGATTCTACCTTTATTATTAATGAAATCGTTGATTTCGTCTTTTACGTTTATGATTGAAGGAAGGATAGGGAAGATAGGCTTTTTGCAAGTCTTCATCTTTTCGTTCAGGACTTCATATACTTCCCAGTTAGGGAACAAGCCTGGTGAACCGAAGATGACGCACATACAGTCGATGTTGTCGAAGTCGTTTTCGCAAGCGTCGATTATGTAACCAAGTTGTTCTGCTGTACCAGTGGCGAGGAAGTCGATAGGGTTACCTACTGAAGAACCTGGGAATAACTTTGCTAAGAGTTCGTCAGCTTTAGGACCTTCGATATGAGGAACGTCCATGCCTCCGTTTGAGAGAACGTCGGTCAACATAACGGCAGGACCGCCGGCGTGAGTGATGACGGCAACGTTCTTGCCTTTTACTTCTGGGTGCATGAAGATAGCACATACTGTTGTCAATTCTTGACGGTTGTGGCAGCGGACGATACCTGCTTTACGGAACAAAGCGTCAACGATAGAGTCGTTCGTGGCGAGTGCGCCTGTGTGTGATGAAGCTGCACGGCTACCTGCTGCTGATCCGCCCGACTTGATAGCTGCGATGTGACAGCCTTTGCCGATGAGCGAGCGTGAGTGTTTCAATAACTTCTGTGGGTTGCCGATTTTTTCCATGTACAACATGATGACGCGAGAGCTTGTCTCAGGATCGAAAGTCTCGTCCAAATGTTCGAGTACGTCTTCGATACCTACTTGAGCTGAGTTACCTACAGCCCAGACGCTGTTGAATGTCAAACCATTTGTGATGCCGTATTCTTTGATGAACACTGCTGTTGCGCCAGAGCCTGTGATGAAGTCAACGCCATGAGGATCAAGTGTTGGGATAGGAGCGTCGAAAGCACCGCAGTAGTTACGGTTTAAGAAGCCTGTACAGTTAGGACCGATGAGGCTACCGCCGACTTTATTAACGGTCTCTACTATTTGTCTTTCAAATTCAGCGCCTTGTTCGTTTTCTTCGCCGAAGCCAGCTGAAACGATGATGAAGCCTTTAGTTCCTTTTTCGAAAGCTAAGGTGTTCACTGTTGCAGGGCAATATTTAGCTGCGATAGCTATGATGGCGCAATCCACTTGTGGGAGGTCATCTACCTTTGCAAAACATTTGATGCCTTGAACTTCAGTCTCTTTAGGGTTGACTGTATAAATCTCACCTTTGAAGTTACTGTTGATGAGGTTTTTCAATACGCTGCCGCCTGGCTTGTGAGTGTCGCCTGATGCACCGACAACGACAATACTCTTAGGGTTTAGTAATTCTTGTGCTATCATATTTTGAAATATTTGATTTTCAATAGATGTGAATAAATAATATGAAAACTCGTTTTTTGCAAATGTAAGAAAAAAAAGTATATGAAAGAAATTAAAGTTTGAGAAAAATGAACTTTGCAAATGATGTGCTATTATGTATATACTTCTAATAAAAAAAGTCCCAGATGATTCTGAGACTTTTATGTTAAAAGAATTTCTGTCATTCCTTGTTTTTTCTTTTTCTGATTCCGTAGGCAGCACCCATCGCTGCTAAGAATATGATTCCGCTGCCAAGTGGAGCGTCAGCATAGACATCATACTCAAAACCATGCTGGTTTGGTAATATCGGAAGTGTACCGAACTCATCTGATGGTTCACGATATTCAGTGTATCTTGATGTGAAGAAACCATCTGTGTTCTGTGCGCTTAAATTCATCCCGAATCCAAGAGCAACTACTAATGTCATTATATATTTTTTCATTTTATTTCATTTTTAAGTTGTAAATATTTCTTGTGTTTTCTGAATTGAATTTTATAGCACTATTTTTTGTGTCTTGATGCCTTCGGTATCTATTCTTTGAATGATGTATGTTCCTGCATTGAAATGGTATGTACTGATGTTGCAACTTGCATCATTGCAGTTGTTGCTGAATACACGGCGTCCCATAATATCGTAGATGTTGATTGTCGCCTCTCCTTCGATGATGAGCTCGCCATTGTTGATGTATGCGAAATGATTATCGATGTTTGGCTGATAGTTATCTACTGATTTAAGCAATACGAATCTTTCCGGACTATCGTACGAAAATGCCATGAAAGTGTAATCTTCTTCAAGAATGTTGACTAGTGTTTCAGTCTGTCTGTCTAAAAGATACAATTCTTTAAAGTTGCAGTTATGTTGTCTTAACGAGATGACGTATTGTCCTATGGTGTTTGTCTTAAAGTTGACAGCTACCTCCTTGAAATCTATGTCGGCAGTGGCAATGGCGTAATCAGTATCTTCTATGGGGATATATATTAAAGGTATATTCTCGTTTTGATGTTCAATCTTATCGAGACCGCTGCCTTTCTCGAAGGAGATGTATGCTACATCGTTATATTTCTTGTTAGAGACGCTTATTTCTAGCAGACCTTCTGCGATTTCATCTCTTTTAGATGCAGGTGCTTCATTAGTTTTGTATATAGGAAGTGTGGCGTTGTTTATGGCTTTGACGAGTATGCCTTCACCGATTTTGATTGGTGTTGACAATGCTGCGGGATTAGCAGCCCATGCGCCTTCGCCTGTCAATTTATAATAACCGTTAACCAAATATTTTGTGCTGTTGCCTTTGACGGTAAATTCACAAAGTTGTTGGCCGTGAGCTACTGATGCCATGCTTCCTACTTCTTTGTATTCATCGGAAATTATTTCTCCGTCGCCATATCTGATTGTGAAAGCGCATTCGTCTTTGTAAGGTGAACCTTCATCGAAGGTTACGTTTATTGTCACGCCTGCTTTGACGGTGAAAGTGAATTCTTCCCAATCAAGGCCATCGCTTGGAGAGAGCCATTGTGTAGGTGTTCCGTCTGAGAATGTGACTTTTAAAAATGATGCGTTCCATGTATCCATATACCAGTCCCATAATTTAAATATTATAACTTGTTGTTCAGGTGTAGGAATGGCTTCCCCCATATAAATATTGTGAGTGTATGGATTTCCAATGAGATTGAATCCTGTAAACATTTCTCCTGATGTCGTGAGCTCGTAATATGTTATTGAGTCGTTGTTGACATCTCCCGTAAATTTGATTGTCTTATTCTCTGCATTAGCATATAGATAACCTTCGCCTTTTTTCATCTCTGTGAATCCGTTGAGGGCGTTGTTCTTATAGTTCTGCCATTTATAAGAAGGTTCGTCATAACGATAAAGGTCGTATGAACCTGTGAGTAAGTTGGAGACGTTGTCGATATTCGCTGAGTTAAGATCGAGATTATCATCTAACGGAGTGCTTAAGGTGTACCATTTGTTGTCGTCGCCATATCCTGTCACCTCTTTTTCTATCGTGATGTCGCCGAATATGTTGTTGGCTATAACTTGTCCTCCGTCTTTTATCAGGAGGCTGCCGTTTGTCGTTGTTTCGTCGCCGCAGAAACCTATGCTGTTGGCGGTAAAGGTGTTGCTGCCGCCAACCACGTAAGGAGCATTAATTGCAACGTGGTCTGTATCTTGCGGGGTGCATGGCATAATAGTGCTGTTGCTAGGAGCGTCGCCTAAAACCCATCCGCTCTCAGTATATGTAGGCATCTTCTCCATCAGATACATTAGTTCATACCAACGATCATTATAAGTTAGCCATGATTCTAATGAAGGTACGTGAATTTTAAGGTAGTCTTCATTATGATAAAATACTCTGAAACCCAATGTAGGTTGTGTGATGCTGTAACAGAATACGTCGGTGAAACTTGTTCCGCCAAAAGCTTCTTCACCTATGAACTTTATACCGTTAGGGATCACTAATTTACCATTGAAACTTGTATAATCGAATGCTCTATCGGAAATGGTGTCTAAGCTGTTAGGTAAAATTAAGTCGCCTGATGTCTTATCGCAATCTTCAAATGCACGGTAGCCGATATATTTTAGTTGTGAAGGTGATGTGTCTGTGTCTTCAAATTCTAATCCGCTTAATGAACAATATCTGAAGGCTGCTTCTCCAATGTATTTGACTGTGTTAGGTATTACGAGTTTGTTGGTGAAACCGCCATAATAAAAAGCTCTATTCTTGATACTGTCGAGTTGCGAACCTTTTTCAAATATCAGATTGGTGAGTTTCTTACATTCATAGAAAGCATTTTCTTCAATGATAGTTACGGTATTTGGTATTATCAAAGTACCTGAAACACCTGATTCTCCAAAAGCTTCAGTTCCTATGACGGTGAGGCTATGTGGAAGTGTTAATGTGTATGAACTGTTATGGCTATCATCATATAGACCTCCGAAGGCGCCTACACCAATGTATTTCAGTCCCTCGGGTAGCACTACCGAGCCTTTGAGCTCTTTACATGAAAGAAATGCGCTTCCCATGATAGTGTCGAGTTGGCAGCCTTCCGTAAATGCTAATCCAGAAATATAGTTGTAAACAAAAGCACTACGTCCGATCTTGGTAACAGTACTCGGTATTGTCATTACGTTTGTAAATTGACATGCACCAAAACAATATCTTGGGATTTCTGTAAGTCCTTCATTCAATACCATTGTGGATATTCCTGTACATCCATAAAAAGCATATTCGCCAATCTCTGTGATGGTACTTGGAATAACAACATCTCCTGTGAAATTATTGCATGTGTAGAATGCGTTATTGCCTATAGAAGTAACTGTGTATCCATTAATTTCAGAAGGAATGATTAGATCGGTTGGTTCGGTGGGATTTGTAAAATTGTGGATTTTACATTCGTTTGGTTCGACATTAGTGATTGTGTAATTGTAGTGATAACTACCAGCATCTACTGACCAGACGCTGCCTACATCTTGGGATTTTAAAAGTCCCCCCCCCATAACAGGTTGAAAGACAGTAAGATTGTAAATAGTCTTTTCATAATTTTTTTGTTTTAGTTAATAATAGATTAATTATAAATTAAAGAACGTGATATCAATGTAAAAATGAGACTACAAATATAATAAAAATGTTATGGAAATACCTAATAAATAATATAAAAACTCATTTTTTACAAATGTAAGAAAAAAAGTATCTGAAAGAAAGGAAAGATTGAAGAAAAAATGAAGTGAGAAGATTAAGTCTCTTTAAATAGGTTTTGCTATAATTTATTTTTACAATAGTTAACTTACATTAAAATAACTCTCAACTCCCAATTCTACTTCGGTACTGCAAATCTTATTGTTCTTTCCAAATTCTCGATCTCGATATGCTGGCTTTCGTATATCTCGCCGTCAATGGAAACGCAGAATCCTTCCGGTCCTTCAATTGTCACTTTCTTAGCCTGACGATATACGACAATATCCTTAAACTTCGGATTGTCGATATGAGTGCCGGCGACGTAATATTTTATCAAGCCTAAAAACTTTAATCTCGGAACGGGCTTTACTAAACAAACCTCTAACAAACCATCGTCATTCAATGAGTTAGGAGCATTGAAATATGAACCGCCTACATATTTGCCGTTACTGACTGTGCATAACAGAATATCGTTTGTGTTGAGTTGTTCGCCGTCGGCATAGACAGTACATTTGTTACGCATTCCTGTTAAGAAAGCCCACGCAATGGCAAAAGGATAGGCTCTTTTCTTGCCGAAAATGACGTTTCTCCTCAGTTTGTTCATCGCCTTGGCAACGACGCTATCTAATCCGAAATGTGTTGAGTTCAAAGCATATTTGTCGTTCACTTTCATCAAGTCGACTTTCTTTTCTGTGCCTTGAATCACTTTGCAAATGTTTTTGAAACTATCGATTCCGCCGTAATATTTTACGTAGTCGTTACCGCTTCCAAAAGGAAGAGCACTCATGCTCGCATTGGGAAATCCTACTATTCCAGTGGCGACCTTGTTGATTGTGCCGTCACCTCCGCAAGCGTAAAACCGAACTTCTTCATCTTTGTGGTTTTCCAAATAAGTACGTATAAATTTTATTGATTCAGTTGATGATGTCGGCGTATATATTTCATAATCCACAACTTCCTCGTATCGTGAGATTGCATCTTTTACCATCTTAAGGCATGATGCTTTTCCGGCAGTTGTATTGACAATAAAGATATGCTTCATTTTCTGTTTCTTTGTCGCAAAATTAAAAAATATACCGTCACAATATTGAAGGGGACTTCTATAAATTTCACGTTTAGATAAAATTTTATAATTGCATTAAGACTTTTGCGTGCTTTATGTTTTTTCTTGGAATCTTTTTGTCTTTCTTTCAATCACATAGCTCGCTATGCTCTTTCAAGAAAAACAATAATCTTCTCGAAGAAAAATTCATAAATCACCTGCAAAGCAATTTATAGAAGTTCCCTGAATTATTATCGCTTTTTGTTGAAAGTGTGTTTTTATATCTGTATTATTTCGTAATTTTGTCAAGCTAAAACATTGACATCTGACACTGACGCAGACTATTATTGTGAACAATATCTGTTGACTGTTGTCTGTTGTCCGTTGACATTGATAATTATGAAAAACAACGAATACATTTTAAATACTACAGTCCTTTCCGGACAATGCGACAGCCTGATGCGTCTCAGACCAGAGGCTTGTTTTATGAGTTTTCAAGATGTGGCGAGTCGTCATGCGATGTTCTTAGGAATTGACGATTTTTCTCTTTTGGAAAAAGATAACGCTCTTTGGGTAGTTTCAAAAACCAAAGTCAAGATTAATGAGCTTCCTCGTTGGAATGATGAGATAAGTGTAAGGACCTGGCCTATGGGGGCGGAAGGCGTGCGTTGCAACCGCTGCTACCAGATCATGAAAGACGGAAAAGTAATGATAAATGGTATAACAGAATGGGTTATCATTGATGCGGATACACGTCATCTCCGTAAAGTTGAAACGACATCTTATCCAAACGACATCGACTGGATCACTGAAAAATCTATTGATGAGAGATTCAGAAGGTTTAAGGACGACTTTACTGATGAGGATTTGGTTTACAGAAGATTAGTTCGTTCTGGCGATATTGATGTTACGCATCATACAAATAACGTCACTTATATTACCATGCTTCTTGATACTTTTTCTGTTAAAGAATTGGAAAGCATGACGCTTAAAGATATGGAGATTTCATATCTCAGCGAGAGCTTGGAGGGTGAGACCTTGTTGATTTACCGTAAGCGTAAAGATGACGGATATTATTTCTCCATCAAGAAAGAAGATGGAAAGACCGCGGTGATGGCGTATCTGATCTGAAACATATCAAACCGGATATGCGATCCTTACGTGATAGATGTTCATTAGTTTTTTCTTGAATACTTTCTTAATTGTCGTGATGTCGCGGAATGTCAGGTCGGTGTTTATGAATTGATTGTCGTTGACTTGAGCGTCTATTATTCCGTCGACGAGCTTGCTGATAGATTCTTCTGTTTTTTCGTTGAGGCTGCGTGATGCTGCTTCCACCGAGTCGGCCATCATGAGCACGGCGGTCTCTTTTGAGAATGGTATCGGTCCGTGGTAGCGGAAATCTGCCTCGTTGACTTCAATGTCGGGGTTTTCTTTGAGTTCCATCTGGTAGAAATATTCGGTTCTTCTTGTTCCGTGGTGTGTCCTCGCGAAATCGATGATTTGTTCAGGGACGTGATATTTTCTGCATATCTCTATTCCGTCGAGCACGTGGTTGATGATGATCTGAGAACTTTCATAATAAGACATCTCATTATGCATATTGTACTTGCCGTGTTGGTTCTCTGTAAAGAACAGAGGGTTCTTGAGTTTCCCCACATCGTGATACATCGCGCCGGTGCGAGCCAGAAGCATATTACCGCCTATCGCGAATAGAGCCTCCTCACATAGATCGGCGACTTGCATCACGTGTTGGAAGGTGCCTGGAGCTTCAGACGATAATTTTCTTAACAAAGGTGAGTTCGTGTTACTTAATTCCAAAAGCGTCATGTCGGTGACAAAGCCGAAAATCTTCTCCATCAAATAAGACAGAGGTAATGTCAGCATCGCAAATAATGTGTTCATGGCAAATGTTCCAACATCATTCCAGGTGAAGTTATCCAATCCTCCATCGAGTGTCAGAGAAACGCTAACTTTCAATACGATGTAAGAGATGAATATTGATGCGTATGTGACGAAATATCTTGAGCGGGAAGTGTTTTTTCCTAAGACAAATATAGAAACTAATGAGACGAAATATTGTATGATGAAGAACTGGAATGGATTAGGAACGGCTAAACTTATTATTATCAGTGTAATGGTTTGGACATAGATGGCTACTCTTATGTTGAAGAATGTCACCATTAGCATGGCGAGTATGGTAAGAGGCATCACATATATCATGTCGGGGTAGAGCCTGATGATTATAAAAGATGGGATTATCATCATCAGCATGACTATTATGATGAGATTTATGGATTTGGATTCCTTGAAAATGTCGGAATATAAAAGTCGGAGTCCTATGAACAATGATGAGAAGATGACGAATACAAGGAGGATTTGTCCGTAAAGGTTGAGGTTCCTGTTAAAGAAGCTGCCGCTGTCGATAGAAGCGTATTCTGTTTTTAAAGAGTTGAGAATATTGTATCTCTCTTCGGTGACGATTTCGCCTTCGTTGATAATCAGTTCGTCTTTCTGTACCATCCCGAAAGTCAAGGAGATTGATGACTTGGCTTGTTCTCTCGCCTGTTCGGTCAAATCTTCAGAATATATTATGTTTTGGTGAATGTGGGCGAGAAGTAACCTGTTTATCATGGCCTTGTCGATGCCTTCATCTGCGTTGAGCAAATGATCGGAGATGAAATCGGTAGCTGTTTTCATGGTGTAGAAATCGCGTACCTGTCTCGTCTTGACAACTCTGTCACGGACTACATCAATCATCGATTCCGGTTTCATGTTCTCTAAGGAAGATATGTTCGCTATGATACCTTGATTTTCTATGGTGTCGTATAATCTTTCTAAAAGCTGCTTGTTCTTTAATTTGTCGACTTGATTACCAGTCCATTTAGTATCAAAATCAGCGATCATTTTTTCTCTGTTTTGTTTCGTTATGACGTTGTCGTATGTGAAGATCGGATAAGAATCTTTGAGATAATCGTCTTCCTCGAGTTTAATCTCTTCCGCAGTTTTATATATCGGGAAGTTGAATGGCGCATATAAGGATTCGTATTGCCATGGCTTCATTTTCTGATATTCATACTTGAACTTGACGGTGCGTGGCATCTGCCATACAACTAATATTACAGCGCATAAAAAGATGAAGATCTTGGAAATGGTTTGATATGAATGAACTAACTTCAGAAAGAAGTCTTTTATTGATGAATTGTTATTGTTACTCATTTTCAATTATTTTATGAAGATGTATAAGAAAAATATTTAGTAAAAATATATCCGCTAAGATACATTTTTTTATAGAAAGTTTATTTACATTTGTAAAAAATATTTTTGTGTTATGGAATATGGAATATGTGAATTGTCGGTGGCACCGATGAGGAGGGAAATGTCGCACGAAAGTGAACTCGTCTCGGAATTGTTGTTCAATGATATTTATGAAATTGTAGAAGATAACGGCGACTGGCTTAAGATAAGGACTTTATACGATTCGTATGAGGGTTTTCTTAGGAAGTTGCAACATACAGAAATTTCGGAAGGTAGATTAAGTGAGTTGCTGTCTAAAGAGAAATATATTGTCAATGAACCCGTTTACACATATAATAATAAGGTGCTGAGTTTCGGTAGTGAGGTTTTTGAGATGTGTGATGGTGCTGTTCCTTTAAGAAATAGTTATGATCCTAAAGTTATGGTGGAGTGCGCCATCAAATTGTTAGACACTCCGTATCGTTGGGGTGGTAAGAGTGTGATGGGAATTGACTGTTCTGCGTTTGTGCAGTTGTGTGCTAAGGTGGCGGGATATAAACTTCCTCGCGATGCCTCGCAACAATTCAAGTGTGGAAGTGTGGTCTCAAATCTTTCTGAAGCTAAGTCGGGCGATATTGCTTTCTTTAAGAATGAAAACGAACGCATCACGCACGTGGGAATACTTCTTTCCAACGATAAGATTATCCACGCTTCCGGTAAGGTTCGTATCGACAGCCTTGACTCGAAAGGCATATATAATAAGGAGTTGAAATGCTATACGCATGAAATAGCGACATTGGTACGGTTGAAAGTTGAAAATTGAAAGTTGAAAGTTGAAACTTGAAAATCATGAAAATAGTTGTCAGTGCTCAGATTCTCAGTTTTTTAAAAAAAAGTTCATCGCTCATCGTTCATCGCTCATAGTTTTTTAATAACTTTGTAAAATAAAAACATGGACAAAGATTGTTGTCCGTTGACCGTTGTCTGTTGTCCGTTGACTTAAAAAAAAGTATCGCTATGTTAATAACAAATATCAAAGAATTAGTCGGTGTGCTTGAAGACGGTAGTCTGATGAAAGCTGGTGCCGCTATGTCGGAAGTGAATCGCATTCCTAATGCGTTCCTATATATAAAAGGTAAGAAAATCGCTGATTACGGCACTATGGATTCTCCGGAATGTCAGCAATATCTTCAGAAAGAAAGAAGAGTCATCGACGCTAAAGGCGGCATCGTGATGCCAACATTCTGCGACTCGCACACTCATATCGTTTATGCCAACTCACGTGAGATGGAGTTTGTAGATAAGATAAAAGGCTTGAGTTATGAAGAGATCGCCAAGAGGGGAGGAGGCATACTCAATTCCGCTAAGGCTACAGCCGCTGCCACCGAAGACGAACTCTACGAGTCGGCGATGTTACGTCTCAATGAGATTATGCGTATGGGAACAGGATCTGTCGAGATTAAGAGCGGCTACGGTCTCTCCACAGAAAGCGAACTGAAAATGTTACGCGTCATAAAACGCCTCAAAGAAAATTCACCTTTGACAATCAAAGCTAATTTCCTCGGCGCTCACGGAATACCGATGGAATACAGAGGCCGTCAGGAAGAATATGTCGATGTCGTTATCAATGAGATGATGCCTTTGGTAGCTACTGAAAACCTTGCTGATTTCGTCGATGTGTTTTGTGACAAGGGATTCTTCACCGTTGAAGATACGGAACGCATCTTGATGGCTGGCATCAAATACGGTATGCGTCCTAAGATTCACGCCAACGAGATGGCTGTCTCCGGCGGCGTTCAGGTAGGAGTGAAATACGGAGCTATCTCTGTCGATCATCTCGAGCAGATGGGAATGGAAGAGATAGAAGCCTTGAAAGGTTCGGAGACTATGCCGACTGTTTTGCCAGGCTGCGCCTTCTTCTTGAATCTACCGCTTTCGCCAGTGAGAGATATGATAAACGCCGGACTTCCTGTCGCTATGGCATCCGACTTCAACCCTGGAACATCGCCTTCGGGTAATATGCAGTTTATCATGTCGGCGGCTTGCATCAGATATAAGATGACACCGGAAGAGGCATTCAACGCCACGACATTAAACACAGCCTACGCCATGGACGTGAGTCACGAACTCGGTTCCATCACGAAAGGAAAAATTGCGAATGTCATCATTACGAAACCTATGAACGGCTTAGAATTCATGCCATATTATTATGGAGCAAACAAAGTCGAGAAAGTCATTCTTAATGGAAAAGTGACTGTAACCAATTAACAATTAACAATTGACAGTTAACAATTAACAGTTAACAGTTGATAATTTATAGGGACGCGTTGATTACACAGTGAAAATAAACACGGTGTAATTGACGCGTTTCTTTAATTCATAATTCATAATTCATAATGCATAATTGGTGGAATGTCCAATCAATATACTTCTTTCATACAAATATCTTGGAGCGAATCCAATCTCGTTGTTCCAGTCGATGGAGAAATGATCTAATGAGAATGACTTGAAATAATCGAAATCACGTAGTTTTGTACAAATGCCTTTATTCATCAATGGTTCAAAGTCCATAAGTCGCACTTCGCCATTGCTGAACGTCAATTTTATGATGTAGTTTTCTACGTACTCAGCTTTTACTATTTTTAAGATGATGTCATCCATAATCATTCTAAAGGTTCTATTTTATTTGCGAGTTCGCTGTTTGAAAGCAATCTCCAATTCTCTAACAGTTCTTCCTTGTGAATGTCAAGCCATTCATAAACTAATTTCAATTCACGTCTTGGTAATGAACCAATCACTATTCCTTCGTCAATCGTTATCACAGCTTCGTATCCATTGTACCAAACGTGAAAATGTGGTGGATTATGATCGTCAATATACATATAGATGATAATCCCGTAAAATCTGCTAATCTCAGGCATAATATTTAAGATTTCATTGAAAATGATTTTGTTCTCTTTGCAAAGATAACAATATTTTTTAATTCATGATTCATAATTGAAGGAATACATCTTAATAATTATGCATTATGAATTATGCATTATGCATTAAAAAAATCTTTCGCCTTTAGCCTTTTGTCTTTTGTCATTTGACTTTTTCTTACTTTTGCCAAAAATCAAGATTTACTATGAAACTTATTCCAACGGGTAGCGGTCGTGAAGAAGTTTATATCCGGCGTGCCATCATTGTAGAAGAATTATCCCCGCTTATTGGAACAAGCGTTCCGTGTGGTATGTATTTTACTAAGATATATGAATTGAGAGCTACTTTAACAAATCTTGGAGAAGTGAAGATTATAGTAGGTGAAAGAAACAATAAAAGAATGATTCATTACTACATTACTAAAAAAATAAAAGAGTAGCTGAAATGCCCTCGATTACAATGGATCGTATCAACTACTCTTTAAAAGATGTTGCAAAGATATGAATATTTTTTTAATCATCAAGATAGAGATATGATTTTTTAATGCATAATTGGTAGGGATAAAAATCTCCCACGGATTGGCACTGATTGGCACTGATAGCTTCTGTGAATATCAGTGAAATCCGTGGGATTTTTTTTGGATACATTCAATGTTTTCGTTGACTTGGAGACTCGGTGGCTTATTATCTTTTATAAAGGAAAAAAGAATATTATTTCTATCCTTTATAAAGGATAATTGTTATATTTGCAAAAAAATGCTATGGATAAAAATATTCTAAAGAGAATAATAATAGAATATCAGAATATAACTTCTGAAGTGTCATTGACAAGAAGAGATTTTAATTTTTCATCTAAGTCTAATGATGTTCTTGTTGGATTGAGGCGTTCAGGAAAATCGTATATGATGTTTCAGAAGATACAGCAACTGATAGAGGAAGGTCATAAAAAAGAAGAAATATTATATATAAACTTTGAAGATGACAGACTCATGGATTTTCAAGTTGATGATTTTGAGTTGCTGAAACTATCATACGAAGAGTTATATCCATACAGGCCTATTTTCTTCCTTGATGAGATACAGAATATTTTTAATTGGGAAAAGTTTGCGAGAAGATTAGCAGACCAACAATATCAGGTATTTATCACAGGAAGCAACGCGAAGATGTTAAGCAGCGAGATTGCAACAACATTAGGAGGCAGATTTTTTATTCACAACATTTATCCTTATTCTTTTGCAGAATATCTTAATGCGTCGAATATTGCTATCAATGATAATCTTGACTATCAAAACAACTCTGAGATAATACGCGCTTTTTCACATTATTTCACTTTTGGCGGATTGCCAGAAATGCAAAAAGTTCCTGTAGCAGAAAAACGCTTATGGCTAAGCAGTCTTTACAACAAAATATTTTTCGGCGACTTGCTGAGCAGATACAGCATTAGAAACGACATGGCTTTAAAAGTCTTAGTAAGGAAGCTCGCCGACAGCATCAAGCAACCTACTTCTTTTAACAGAATAGCAAACATTGTGTCTTCTTCCGGACAGAAAATCAAGACAGACACCGTGATAGAATATCTTAAATATTTAGAGGAGACATGGTTAATTTTCTCATTAGAAAACATCTCGTCAAAATTAAACGAAAAGGTCTCTAACAAGAAATACTACTTCATCGACAACGGTATTTTGAACTTATTTCTTATCGACGGAACGACATCCTTATTTGAAAATATGCTTGCCATATATTTGAAACAACATTACGGACATGAACTATATTATTATAACAAAGACGTAGAAGTAGATTTCTATCTTTATGAGTCACAGATTGCAATTCAGGCTTGCTACAATATGTCAGAAGCATCAACAAGAAATAGGGAAATCAACGATTTAGTTAAGTTCTCGAAATTTCTGCCCTGCAAGAAATTGTATGTCATAACCAATGACGAAGAAGACACGATAGAAAAAGAAGGATTAGAGATAAAAATAACACCTTTGTGGAAGTTTATGATTGCTCCTGATTTTATTGAAAACTGAGAAACTGAAAAACTGAGAAACTGAGAAATGTTGACTTGGTGACTTATTAAGACGTATCAATTACTATTAATTCATAATTCACAATTAAATGAATACATCATATTAATTATGAATTATGCATTAAAATAAATCGTTTTTTTGTGAAATACTTATAATTAATTTTATAATTTTGCATACGGAAGATAAGGATGGTGACTCTGTCCTTGTTTTTCTTTTTTACAGACGGAAATAATTATAAATAAGATAGATATGAAACAGATTATCGAATGTGTTCCTAATATCAGCGAAGGTCGCGATATGAACATCATCAATCAGGTGACAGCCGAGATTGAAAAAGTTGAAGGCGTGAAATTGTTAGACGTCGATCCAGGTGCAACGACAAACAGAACAGTCATCACTTTTGTTGGTGAGCCAAAGAACGTTTGTGAGGCAGCATTCCGCGTAGTGAAGAAAGCCGCAGAACTTATCGACATGCGTAACCATCACGGTGACCATCCTCGTTTCGGCGCTACCGACGTTTGTCCTTTGGTTCCGGTATCTGGCATCACAATGGAAGAGGTCGTGGAATACGCACGCCAACTTGGTGAGAGAATCGGCAACGAATTGGAAATTCCAGTGTTCTGCTACGAAAACGCTGCTTTCTGCTCAGAAAGACGTAACCTCGCAGTATGCCGTGCCGGCGAATATGAAGCTCTTTCAGAGAGATTGAACTCAGGCAACTGCAAACCTGACTTTGGTCCAGCTTGCTTCAATGAGCGTGTCGCTACCACAGGCGCAACAGCAGTCGGAGCACGCGACTTCTTAGTAGCTATCAACTACAACTTGAACACAACGTCAACACGTCGTGCCAACGCCATCGCTTTCGACGTTCGCGAAAAAGGTCGCCCGATGCGTCAAGGTCCTAAAGTGACAGACAAACCTGTTAAAGACGAAAACGGTAACCCAGTCATGATTCCAGGTTCATTGCCAGGAACAAAAGCTATCGGCTGGTTCATCGAAGAATACGGTATCGCTCAAGTTTCAATGAATATCACCAACATCGCTAAGACTCCAGTTCACGTCTGTTTTGAAGAAGTATGCGCAAAAGCAGCAGCACGTGGCGTACGCGTAACAGGTTGTGAGATAGTAGGTCTCGTTCCTAAGAGCGTTCTCATTGATGCAGGTCGTTTCTACCTTGCAAAACAAGAACGTTCGTTAGGTGTCAGCGAAGACGAAATCATGAAGATCGCTATAAAGTCGATGGGCTTGGACGATTTGAAACCTTTCAACCCACAAGAGAAAGTTATTGAGTTTATGATTGAAGACCACTCACAGAAGAAGTTGGTCGACATGACATGTGCAGCTTTCGCCGATGAGACAGCAAGCGAAAGTCCAGCACCAGGCGGCGGTTCAATCTCAGCATATATGGGAGCACTCGGCGCATCATTGGCAACGATGGTAGCTAACTTGTCATCACACAAGCCAGGTTGGGACGACAGATGGGAATTCTTCTCACAATGGGCAGAGAAAGGTCAGGCTATAAAGAACCAACTCATTCATTTGGTTGACGAAGATACCAACGCTTTCAACAAGATTATGGATGCACTCGGTTTGCCAAAGAAGACCGACGAGGAAAAAGAAATCCGTAAGCAAGCTATTGAAGACGCTTCTAAATACGCTATCGAGGTTCCATTCAGAACAATGGAAGTGGCATACTCAGCATTTGAAGTCGTTGAAGCTATGGTTAATGACGGCAATCCGGCTTCGGTGTCAGACGCAGGTGTCGGAGCTATGTGTTGCAGAAGTGCCGTTATGGGAGCATATTTGAACGTTAAGATCAATGCTGCAGGCATAAAAGACAGAGAGTTCGCTGAAAAAATGGTTCAAGCTGGTGCGGAAATAGAACGCAAGGCTATGGAAAAAGAAGCCGAACTCTTGGTTAAAGTAAATAAAATTATCAACAAAGAATAGTCAAATAGTTGTAAATCAAAGTTTTGGATTGTTGAATAATAAAAATTAAATTTTGAGAAAAAAGTATTGGCATTTAAGAAATAAATGTGTATTTTTGCAATCCAAAATCTGAAAGGAATAGAAAAATGGCAAAGAAGACAAAAGACGCACGTGTACAAGTAATATTGGAATGTACAGAGCACAAGGCAAGCGGTATGCCTGGCACATCTCGTTACATTACAACGAAGAATAAGAAAAACACACCAGAAAGATTGGAACTTAAGAAATACAACCCAATCTTAAAGAAAATGACTGTTCACAAAGAAATTAAATAAGGATTAAGCCATGGCAAAGAAAGTTGTTGCAACATTGCGTACTCTTGGTAAAGAGTATTCAAAGGTTATCAGAATGAAGAGATCAGAAAAAACCAACGCTTATTATTTCGAGGAAACAATCGTTCCTATCGATCAAGTACAAGAGTTCATAGCAAAGAAATAATATAGGTTATTTTTTGAATGCATACAATAGCTTCTCCGAGAAATCGGGGGAGCTTTTTGTGTTCTCGTTTGGCTAAAGGCTAATGTCTAAAGACAAAAGGGATGATAAAAAAAATCTTTCGTCATTCGTCATTCGTCTTTAGACTTTTATTATCTTTGCAAAAAAGCGTAAAATTATGGGTATATTTTCATTTTTCAAGAGAAACAAGGAAGTCGAGAAAGAACAGAAACAGGAACTCGACAAAGGGTTGGAAAAGACACGTACAAGCGTATTTGATAGAATCTCAAAGGCTATCATGGGTAAGTCGAAAGTTGATGATGAGGTCCTTGATAATCTTGAAGAGATTTTGGTGACATCTGATGTAGGTGTCGATACGACATTGAAAATAATCGCACGTATCCAGGAACGTGTCGCCCGTGACAAATATCTTGGAACTAATGAACTGAACCGAATACTTAAAGAGGAGATAGCAGCTTTGTTGCAGGAGAATAACTCTGGCGACGGAACAACATTCGATATCCCGGAAGGTAAGAAACCTTACGTTATTTTAGTCGTCGGTGTCAATGGAGTAGGTAAGACCACGACGATAGGTAAGTTGGCTCATAATTTCAAGAAAGCGGGCAAGAGTGTCTTGCTCGGAGCTTCCGATACTTTCAGAGCTGCCGCTGTAGATCAGCTTACGATATGGTCGGAGCGTGTGGGAGTGCCTATCGTGTCGCACGGCATGAACGCAGACCCTGCATCTGTCGCTTACGACGCGGTGAAGACTGCTGTTCAACAGGATATTGATATAGTGATCATCGATACGGCAGGTCGTTTGCATAACAAGATAAATCTCATGAACGAGCTTTCTAAGATTAAGAAGGTATGTCAGAAAGTTATCCCTGATGCTCCGCATGAAGTGCTTCTCGTACTTGACGCTTCGACAGGACAAAACGCTATCGAGCAGGCTCGTCAGTTTATGGCGGCTACTGAAGTCAATGCGCTGGCTCTTACAAAACTCGATGGTACGGCAAAAGGCGGCGTGGTGATTGGCATCTCCGATCAATTCAAGATTCCGGTGAAATATATAGGAGTGGGAGAAGGCATGGATCATCTTCAGATATTCGATAGGAATGATTTCGTAAACAGTCTTTTTGAAGGAAGAAATTGATAGAAATGAGAAAACCCAAAATCAACATCGTTACATTAGGATGTTCCAAAAACAAAGTCGATTCAGAAAGACTTGCTGCTATACTCAGTGATAAATACGACATACTTCACGACTCCGATAAGAAATCCGATGTGGTGATAATCAACACTTGCGGTTTCATCGGCGACGCCAAAGAAGAGTCTATAGATACGATATTAGAATATGCAGAGCTGAGAAAAGCCAATAAGATTAAGAGACTTTATGTGATGGGCTGTCTCTCGCAACGTTACCGCAAAGATTTGCAAGAAGAGATTCATGAGGTGGACGGCTTCTTCGGAGTGGAATCGGTGTCGCTCATCGCGGAAGATATTTTAAAATTGGAAAGTTCAGAATCTGAAAATCTGAATAAATCTACTTCTCAGATTCAAAACCTCTCAGATTCTCAAGTTCTCAGATTCTCAGATTTAAAATACAATCACGAGAGAGTTCTTTCTACACCAAGTCATTACGCTTATCTGAAGATCTCTGAGGGATGCAACCGTCGTTGTGCATTCTGCGCGATACCTCTGATTCGTGGCGAACACGTTTCTGTTCCGATGGAGGATTTGATAAAAGAAGCTGAGCTTCTCGCTAAGAAAGGCGTGAAAGAATTGATACTTATAGCTCAGGATCTTACATATTACGGTCGCGATATCGACGGACAATATCATATAGTGGAACTCGTGAAACGTCTTCTCGAGATCAAAGGGTTTGAATGGATAAGACTGCATTACGGTTATCCTCAAGGCTTCCCTGACGAACTCTTAGATTTGATGAACAACGAACCGAGAATCTGTAATTATATCGACCTGCCTTTGCAGCATATCAGCACGCCTATTTTGAAGAATATGAGACGCGGCGTCGATAAAGAACAGACTATTAACTTCGTGAACAACGCTCGTAACAGAGTTCCTGGCATAGCTTTCAGAACTACGTTTATCGTCGGATTCCCTGGTGAGACGGAAGAGCAGTTTGAGGAACTATGCGATTTCGTCAGAGAAATGAAGTTCGAACGCGCTGGAGTGTTCGCCTATTCCGCGGAAGAAGGAACACCGGCATACGAAATGGAAGATGATGTCCCTGATGAGGTGAAACAGGAACGCGTGGATACTATCATGGCGATACAGCAGAATATCTCTTTGGAGACAAACGAGAAGAGAGTAGGTACGATAGAGAAAGTCTTGATTGATAGAATTGAAGGCGATTATTATATCGGAAGAACACAGTACGACTCGCCAGAAGTCGACGACGAGATCTTGATTTCTGTTGATGAAGTTAAATTGAACATCGGCGACTTTGTAAATGTGAAACTGACAAAAGCCGATTACTTCGATTTGTATGGAAGCACGATCGAATTGAAAATTGAAAATTGACAATTGAAAATTATGGTAGAGACGTGACATATTACACCTATAATAATTAACAATATGTAATTGGTGCGTCTCAATCGAATTGAAAGTTATGTAGAGACGTGACATATTACACCTATAACAATTAACAATATGTAATTGGTGCGTCTCAATTAAATTGAAAATTGAAAATTATGTAGAGACGTGACATATTACACCTATGATAATTAACAATATGTAATTGGTGCGTCTCAATCGAATTAAAATATGTCACGGATTTTGTTGAATGACGTTTCATCTTCGTAAGTAGAAAAATACATTTGGTAAAAAAATATTTAGAAATGTAAAACAAAAGTTATTTTGCTGCGTTTTATGGAATAGATGTTGATAATATCTATACAAAACAACAAGTATGACAATAAAACAATATATCTCTACATTTTTTAAAGGTATGGCGATGGGAATCGTAAATGTGATTCCAGTTTCGAGCGGTACTGTGTCATTAATAATAGGTGTATTTGAACGCTTTATAAATTCTATAAAATCATTGAATTTGAAAGCGTTCAAACTTTTATTTAAGGGTGAGTTCTCCGAATTTGCAAAACGTACCGACATAAAATTCTTGCTGACATTGCTAATCGGCATTATGGCAGGAATGATACTGACAGCCATTTCTCTTAAAGCTATCTTTAAGAAATATGAGGTGTATGCTTATGCTTTTTTCATAGGTTTGATAGTAGCGTCGATTATTTATGTCTTGGGAACGATAGGGAAGAAGACGCCCAAGATGATAATTCTGATGATTATAGCGGCAGTTTTTTCGTTTTATCTTTCTTTGAAAAGCAATCCTTATCCTAATGACAACTTTCTGTATTTGATGCTTTGTGGCGCTGTAGGCGCATTAGGCATGATAGTTCCTGGAATATCAGGTTCGCATCTCATGTTGCTGATGGGTAATTATGAACTTATTGTTACGCAGGCTATTCCTCAGATTGCGAAATGGTCGACATGGGGACAAGGGATGATGATATTATTACCTTTTGTGATTGGTGCTGTGGTGAGTATAATTTCGGTGTCATATCTTCTGTCGTGGCTTATGAAGGAATATCGTAATGAGACCTTGTCGGTTCTGTCTGGTTTTATGATTGGAAGTCTGCCCGTAGTATATCCGTGGAAAGAAGTGCTGCCAGGAATGTTTGATTATTATTTCTATATGCCTCCAATGAATATGGAACTTGTCGTAGCGATTCTTATGGCAGTCATAGGTGCAGCCTTAGTGCTGACGTTGAGTTATTATTCAAAGAAAAAAGAAGAGAGAATGGCGAGAAAACAAAAAAGACTTGCCATGAAATCTGAATGTTGAGTTCATATACGGGACACGTCATTATATGATATTTCTGTTTCTTTTCAAATACTGACGAGATTTTTCGTCGCAAAATAATAATACCGTAGTTTGTTTTTATACTTTAAATATATTAAATTTGCGGTATAATTATTTCGCTATGAAGAAACTCGTACTATCTGTATTATTACTTTCGTATTTCTTGCAGCAATTGTATTCTGAAAGCTTAGTAAATCTTGATACTATCAACAATAGGGTTATAAAACTTTTTAAGCAAGAGAGCTATTTAGACTGCTATAATTTAGCTAAAGATTTGTATTCCTTGTCGAAAGATGCGAACGACACGATATTAGTTTTTAACAGTTTGTATTATATGGGATTCTCTAACCAGCGGATGGGTAATATGGAGAAGGCTATCGATTATAATATGCGGGCTTACGAAGTGTCTCAGTCATTGCAGAGGTTAGACCTACAAAGTTCTATCTTGAATAATATCGGTAATGTATATATGGTGAACGATGAGGATAGTGTCGCTGCTGTTTATTTTGAGAAAAGTATAGAGATAGAGAAGAATTTGGGTGAATCAAGGAGGTCGCAGTTGGCGGTTCGATTAGGTAATGTCTCAACAGCTTATATGAAGTTGGGGCGTTGTGAAGATGCCATTTCTGCCGCTGAAGAAGGCTTGAGAATTGATAAGGAAATTGGTCGCCCGAATAAGATCGCTATCCGTCTGAATCAGTTGGGCGATGTATATATGGCGTGCGGTCGTCAGCAAGATGCGATACAATGCGAGAGAGAGGCTTATTCTTACTTTGAGAAGGCTGGAAGCAAATATGGAATGTCGATAGTCCTACATTCTTTAGGTGAGATGTATGAACAAGATAGCAATATTGATTCGTCTCTCTTTTATTTTCATAAATCATTGGAATGTGCGGAAATTATAGACAACAAACTTTTGATACAGGAAATATCTAAGTCGTTGTACAATATATATAAAGACACTAATCCGCGACTAGCCATAGATTATTATGAGCAGTATGTGAATATCAAGGATTCCATCTTTAATGAAAAGAACCAAAAGATGTTAAATGACTTTCAAGTCAGATATAGCACACGAGAGAAAGACTTGGAAATAGAGCTGTACAAACGCGACAATCAATATCATGAGAATGTGCTTAGATTGACAATGTTGCTGATATTTCTACTAATAATCACAATTATTTTATTGATTAGGAACGGTCTCTCAAGAAAGAGAAGGAATGCTGTTTTGTTGGAACTTAACAATATCAAAAACAGGTCAATATCTGTTTTGTCGCACGACTTGAAGAATCCTGTCATCGCCCAGAAAATGGTGTTGAATCATCTGTATGAAAATTATGATGAAATAAGTGACGACGATATGAAGATGTATATTGCGGCATTGACAGATTCTGTAAATTCTTTGGAAGAGCTGCTCGTCAATATGCTTGAGTGGACTAAGTTCGAGATGAAGAGGATGGAATATAAGCCGATAAATTTCGACATTAGAGATATTTGCTTCAACGAAGTTGTGCCTTTGTTCAATACCATAGCGCAGAAAAAGCAAATCACGATTAGAGAGTGCGATGTGAAGTTAGATAGCTATATTGTTTACTCCGACCTCAGGATGATTTCCGCGGTGTTGAGAAATCTTATTAGTAACGCCTTGAAGTTCAGTTCTGATGGTAAAGAGGTGGTGATTTGTTTTGTAGACTTAGGCGATAAAATAAAGGTCGTTGTCAAAGATTGTGGTGTCGGGATTCCGGAGGATAAGGTAAAGTTGTTGTTGTCGGGTAAGTCGTTTACTACTTTGGGAACTAAAGGTGAGCAAGGTAGTGGTATAGGTATGGATCTAATAAACAAGATGCTGCATCAGTGTAATAGCGAATTGAATATCACGAGTGTAGTAGGCGAGGGTAGCGAATTTTCTTTTCTATTAAAAAAATAAACGATGATAAACGTAATTGTTGTTGACGATCATCCTTTGATGAGATTAGGTATAAAGTCATCTCTCTCGAAGTTCGCTGATGAAATTAAAGTTGTTGGTGAAGCCTCGACTGCCGATGAACTGTTTCAAGTTTTGCCTGACTTAGATGTCGATGTCATCTTGCTCGACATAAAGATGCCTGGAATGCCGTGTGATGAAGCGGTGAAGAAACTGAAGTCGGAGTATGGTGATATTAAGGTGATAATAGTATCGTCAAATTATGAAGAGGAGACAATATTTCGATTGGTCGAGTCTGGAATAGACGGTTTCGTTCCCAAGATGGCTAAGGTCGAAGAGATAAGAAACGCCATTTCTGAGGTCCATTTGGGAAGTAAATATTATGGCGTTGATGTGTCGAAGATTATCAAGGCGGTAAGTGATTCAAGGCGACTTCATTCTTTGTCTGTTTCTGATTTCAGCGACAGAGAGAAAGAGGTGATGCAGCTATGTTGTGACGGATTATTTTCAAAAGAAATAGCATCAAGACTTAACATCAGTCCTCGCACGGTAGAGATGCATAAGTCTAACATATTTAAAAAACTTGGTATCAATACTACTATAGAACTATTGAAATGGGCGATTAGTCATGGTGTGGTGAAAATTTAATCCTTATCACTGTTGATTTAAATTAAAATTTTTTATATTTGCGCTTTAGAAAAATGCAATTATTGCAAAAACCTAAAATGAAACTATGGTAATTCAAAGACATAATTATTTGGAAAAATTAATAGCCCGTAAACATAATAAACTGATTAAGGTAATTACTGGCATAAGAAGAAGTGGTAAATCGTTTCTTTTGTTCAATCTTTTCAAATCACACCTTGTATCTAATGGAGTGGATAAGTCTCATATAATTGAGATAGAGCTTGATGATAGAAAGAATAGGGCTTTAAGAGATCCTGATAATTGTTTGGAATTTGTAACTAAAAAGATAACTGACAATAAAATGTACTATCTTTTTATTGATGAAGTTCAATATATGTCGGAGTTTGAGGATGTATTAAATAGTTTTCTACACATTGATAACTTGGATACATATGTTACAGGAAGTAATTCCAAGTTTCTGTCGTCAGACATTATTACAGAATTCAGAGGTCGTAGTGATGAGATTTATGTTCGTCCATTAAGTTTTGCGGAATATTGTTCTGTATATCCAGAAATGCAATGGGAAGATGCATGGAACCAGTATTATACATACGGAGGTTTGCCATATACGGTATTGTTAAACAGTGAAGAAGATAAATCGAATTATCTCAAAAGATTATTTGAGGAGGTGTATTTGAAGGATATAATAGAGCGGAATAAAATCACTCATGATTTGCAGATGAAGATGTTGCTTGATATTATCTCATCAAATATAGGTTCATTGACAAATCCGCAAAAATTAGAAAATACGTTTAAAAGTGTTGGTAAGACTACATTATCTGCAGTCACGATAAAACAATATTTGGATTATTTCATAGATGCTTTTATGGTAGAAAAAGCGGAACGTTACGATATTAAAGGTAGAAAATATATCTCTACTCCACAGAAATATTATTTCACTGATATAGGGTTACGTAATGCTCGACTTAATTTCCGTCAACAAGAAGAGAATCATATTATGGAAAATGTCATATATAATGAATTAAGATTAAGAGGTTTTTCTGTTGATGTTGGAATAGTGGAAATCAACGAGAGACAAGATGACGGTAAATATGTTCGTAAACAGATTGAAATAGATTTCGTGGCAAACAAAGGTAGCCGGCGATATTACATACAATCAGCTTTTGCGTTGCCAGATGATGAAAAAATAAGACAGGAAGAACGCCCTCTAATTAATGTCTCAGATTCATTCAAGAAAATAGTCGTTGTTAAAGACAATATATTATTAAGACGCAATGAGGATGGAATAACTACAATGGGATTAAAACAATTCCTGCTTGATTCAAATAGTCTTGATCTTTGACTATCTACTGAAGTTTAAAGTACTGTTGCCTGCATTTTTCTTTAGGATTTTTAATGGATGTCTGTATAATGTATTCATCTTAATATACGTAAAATTACGTATTGACTCTACTTTTCTCATAATATAAATTTGTACGTTAAAACGTGAATTGGATTATTATGAGAAAATTTTACTTTGTAACAAAAAATCTGCTATTAGTTCTGTTTTTACAATTTGTTGTAAGTCAAGATTTATATGCTCAAAAAGATTCGTTCTTTACTTATAATAATAACGAACATTACAGAGATGTAGATGATATTACGGCTCCGGGCTTGCCTCGCACACATGGTATTACTGATAATTATCAGTCGCCGGCTCCTCTTGGAAACGGATTGTTAGTCTTGTCATTGTTAGGTGCCGGATATCTCGTAAAGAAGTCTCGCAAAAATAGAAATAAAAAGAACAATATAAAGATTATTTTTTGGGGAATAATGATTCTGGGTCTTGGCTTTTCAACTGAGGCTCAGAATTTTTATTTTCCAAAACCAGCGGATAATTTCGACGGAAATAATATGACGGTTTATGGTCAGCTTAAAATTGACGGTGAGTTTGCAGATGAAAATATCGAGATTGGAGCGTTCTGTGGTGATGATGTCAGAGGCAGAGCTATGGTGATGAAAAATGATGACGTCTATCTTTTCTTTCTGACAGTATTTGGCAATACAAACGACGTGATAGATCTTAAGTTTTACGACCATAGTGTAGGAACAGAGTTGAATGTAAGCGGTGATTATTACATTACTTTCTCACCTGAAAGTATAAATCTTAATGCAGGTGTCGTTAATTATCATACAATAAGATATAAATTCATCGGAAATGACGAAGATTGGAACAAGGTCTCTAATTGGCAGCTCGTCTGTGATTCGTGGGCTGAACCTCAGAACGCTACCCAACTTCCGTCGTCAAATCCTAAGATGATTGACGATATTATCGTGGCTGCAAATCTCGACGCGACATCAGATTATATTGTTAAAGACGTTGAAATAATTAGTGAAAAAGTCTTGACAATAGCACCTTCTGCATCTCTCGAAATAATTGGCGACATTACAAATGATGATGTAAATGCTTTGGTGGTCGATTCCGATATTAATGGAACCGGCTCTCTGATTCATAATGATGATAACGTAGTCGCTAAAGTGAACTGCCATATAGATAACAGCAGCGTCACGAGAAACTGGAACGCCGACTGGCATTTCATCTCTTCTCCTGTAGCAAATCAGACGATAGAGAGTTTTATCCCGACAGAAGAAAATTACGACTTCTATTCTTGGTCGGAATTTAACTCTACATGGTATAATCAGAAGAAAGATGATTCTCAAACTAATGAGTTTTACACTGATAACGGATTGAATTTCAATATAGGCAGAGGGTATCTCGTGGCATACGAAAACGAAGGTTATAGAAAATTCTCCGGGACTTTGAATAATGGTGATGTGACTTTCCCTCTTTCTTGCAGCACCGACGGAGAATATGTTGTTGAAAGATTTACAGGTTTCAATCTTGTAGGAAATCCTTATCCGAGTTATATCGACTGGGAAGCAGAAGGCTGGACACGCGATATGCTTGAACTTCAGACGATATGGATTTACGACGATGACGTGAATAACTACATCACATACACACTCGGTGGCGTGGCGACAAACGGAGGTTCACAATATATCGCTCCTTGTCAAGGTTTCTTCGTGAAAGCTGCTTCTGCCGGTAATATAGTGATGACCAATGATATTAGAACCAAATCAAAATCTTCCTTCAGAAAAGTCAATGACGAAAATATCTTCAAGGTAAGAGTCAATGGAGCTTCGGGACAAGATGAGATTGCGGTGGTGAAAGGCGATAATGACGATGTTTTCAAGATGTTCAGTTTAAATGAATATGCACCGTCTCTATATATTAATAAAGGTGTAGGTAGTTACAGCGTGGTTTACATCGATGACGAGGAGTCGTTGCCTTTGAATTTTGAGGGCGGTTTCGCAGAATATACTATCTCCTTGAGTGAATGTGGAGATTCTTTTGATGCTATTATTCTCGAAGATAAACTGACGGGAGAGAAAGTAAATCTTCAGACAGAATCATATACATTCATCCATTCCGGAGATAGCAATGCGGAACGTTTTGTGTTAAAGATAGCTCAAAGCTCACAGCCCGAAGCTCAAAGCAATTTCGCATATATAAATAATGGTGAGATAATCATTAACGATATAAACGGCGATGCGCAGATTGAAATTTACGATCTGATGGGACGTCGCGTTTATGAAAATGCAGATGCTGTAAGTAATGTTTCTACATACGGATTCAGCTCAGGCATATATATCATCCGTAAGATTGATGATAAAGGAATTAAAACACAAAAGATAGTTATTGAATAAATGCTTTGAGCAATGAGCCATGAGCCATGAGAATTGAACTTTTTTTTGCTCGCAGCTCATAGCCCGTAGCCCATAGCCAAAACATAAAGCTTATGAAAAGAATTTTACTATTAGCGCTAAGTTTGGTTTTAATAACAACGGCTAATCTTAAATCACAGAATGTTAATCCTAATACAGAGATTATAATAGGAGAGGGGACAAATACGACTACCTCGTTGCCTATCAACACTAATTATAGATATAATTATTCGCAACAGTTATATCTTGCTTCGGAGATGGGCGGCAGATCTGTCATTGACAAGATATATCTGCAGTATATGTCTGCTGAAACCACGAGGACTATAGATATTTACATGGGGAATACTGATAAGACATCATTTTCATCAGGTTCTGACCATGTCTCATTGGAGGATATGTCGTTGGTATTTAGCGGCACTATCACATTTAATAACTCTTCCGAATGGTTTGAGATAATACTCGATACTCCTTTTGTTTATGACGGAGTATCAAGTCTGGTTATAGCCTTTGATGACAATACTGGATCTTATACATCATCTTATGCGTTTAAATATCATGATAATTCAAATTATTGCAGTTTGTATTATACTTCTGATAATACTAATTCAAATCCTGCTTCTCCTGAAAATGGTCAATATACCAAACATCGCAATAACATTAAGTTATCGAATGAGGCTAATACATTGGATTATTGTTTCCCTCCAATTGTTACAATTACGGAAGTTCAAGCAATGCAGATTACATTTACATACGAAGTCGATGATGAGAATGCGGACTTGATTTTTGAATACAAGAGAAAGACAGATGATGTTTATACATTGATAGAAAATGTAACATCAAGTCCTTTTACCTTGATAGGATTAGTTCCTGCGATGGAATATGAAATAAGAGCAAAGACTTTATGCAGCGATGAAACGGAAAGTGTGTATATAAAGAAATCTTTCGCTACGCCGTCTGTCAATCTTCCTATCATTTATGTCGATGCTGATGCCGACGGCTTGAGAGACGGTTCTTCTTGGGAGAACGCTCTTGATGACTTAAACTCTGCTCTTTTTATGGCGGATATGATAAAACAAGACCATGAAGTTTATCCTGATATCTGGGTGGCAGCGGGAACATATTACGGTGACGGCACTTCGACAAACGCTTTCAGAATGGCGGAAGGCGTTAACGTTTATGGCGGCTTTGCTGGAACAGAGACCACATTGGAACAGAGAGACTATGAAGCCAATGTCACTATATTAGACGGACAAGGCTCACAGAGAGTGTTATATCAGGATAAGGTCTATACGGAATCTACCGCTACGATATGGGACGGCATCACGATTCAGAACGGTGGCGGAGCATATAACGGAGCGGGAGCTTATATTCAGGAATATGGAACTTTAAGAAACTGTGTTATAAAAAATAACGGCAGAGAGTTTACGTCGTCGGGAAATGTCTATGGTGGCGGTGTTTACCTCGTTGGCGGAAGATTGGAACAATGTAAGATACACGACAACCTCCTCAAGAATACAAGCGGGAATCATAACTACGGAGCAGGTGTATATATGACAAACGGTTATATAACAGATTGCGAGATTTATAATAACGAAGTTCATAACACATATTCTCCTCCGTATGCTAACTGCGCAGGCGTTTATGTCGATAACAACAGTAGTACGAAAAAGGCGGTGATAGAAAACTGTTACGTTCACGACAACTATAGTCACAGCAATGCTGGCGGTATGTATTTAGATGGTTATAATAGTAGTAATCATGTGGAGGTCATAAATTGTAGGATAGAGAATAATGAAGCGGGACAATCTGCTGGCGGTGTATATGCAAGTTCATACGTAACACTCGTTGGATGTAATATTTCCAATAACACGAGTAAAGATTATGGATCCGGCTTGTATATGTCAAATTATGTAAATGTCATCAATTGTAATATCGTTAACAACAAGATGACGAATACTAATTATAATGGCACAGGTATTTATGGTTCTTCATACGCAAATATTTACAATACTGTAATTTGGGGCAACAAGAAGGGTGATATTCCAGATAATGTTTATTTCAGCGGCAACACCAATGTCGTCGTCTCTCATTCAGCTATAGAAGGTGGTTATACAGGAATTGGCAATATCAATCTTTTTTCGTCAAATACAGGTGACGGAATACATCCTAAGTTCGTGAATCCTACAGAAGGTGCGGGAAAGGATTATTACAATGGCGACTGGAGTTTGCAGGAAGGTTCCGCATTAATTAATAAAGCTGTAATAGAAGGATTACCGATTACACTTACAGAAACTGATATTGCAGGCAACGTCCGTGTTCAGAAAGGTAAAGTCGATATTGGAGCTATAGAGTCGTCATACGAGAGTACGATGGAGATAGCTCCAGATGCTAACGATATAATATATGTTACTGAAAGCGGAGCTGGATTTATGGACGGTTCTTCATGGGAAAACGCTACACCTTATTTAAGTATGGCTTTGTCGGAAGCGAGTGTGATGAATCCATTACCAGAAATATGGGTGGCAGCTGGAACATATTACGGCGACGGCACTTCGACAAACGCTTTCAGAATGGCGGAAGGTGTTAACGTTTATGGCGGCTTTGCTGGAACGGAGACAAGTCTGCAACAAAGAGATTATGAAACCAACATTACGATTCTTGACGGACAAGGCTCACAGAGAGTGTTATATCAGGATAAGGTCTATACGGAATCTACCGCAACGGTATGGGACGGCATCACGATTCAGAACGGTGGAGGAGCATATAGTGGTGTCGGTGCATATATCCGTCAGTATGCCACATTGAGGAATTGTAAGATAACGAACAACGGCAGGGAAATCAAGACATCGGACAGAATATATGGCGGTGGTGTATATATTGATGGCGGTACGTTGGATTATTGTGAGGTCTTTGGAAATCTCATCAAAAACACGACAACTGGTTATACATACGGTGGCGGTGTTTATATGACAAATGGATATATCACAAATTGCGAAATATACGAAAACGAGATACGTAACACTTATTCAACGTCGTATGCTACAACAGCCGGTGTTCATGTCGATAACAATAGTAATATGAAGAAGGCTAAGATAGAAAATTGCTACATACATGGCAATATATGTCAGACTAACGGTGGTGGTATGTGTCTTTCAGGATATAGTAATAATTATGTTGAGGTTATAAACTGCAGGATAGAGAATAACTATTCGGAACAGCATGGCGGTGGTTTGTATATTAGTAATTATACCACATTGATAAATTGTAACATTGTTAATAACACGAGTAATATTGGAGGTGCAGGTATCTCTGCATCAAGTAATGTCAATATCATCAACTGTAATATTGTAAATAACCATATTAACTCAGACTATCAGTATTATCATGGTGCAGGTATCTCTGGTTCTTATTATACCAATATATATAATAGTGTCATCTGGGGTAATAAGAAAGGCAATGTGCCTGATCAAATATACTTTAGCAGTAATACGGAAGTCGTGGTATCATATTCTGCTATAGAAGGCGGATATGCCGGAACAGGAAATATCACATTGTCATCGGATAATAATGGTAGCACCGTTGATGCGATGTATCCTAAATTCGCAAATCCGACATCAGGAGCCGGCAAGGATTATAGCAATGGCGACTGGAGTTTGCAGGAAGGTTCGGCATGTATCAACAACGGAACCAATGATGTGACGGTCGTTGTGTTGCCAGAGACCGACTTGGCAGGTAATGAGAGAATACAGAAAAACACTATCGATGTTGGTGCGTACGAATCTCCTTACGGAGCGACAGTCATCACTCCTGGTGACAATAACGTCATCTATGTCGCGACGGAAGCATCTGGTTTGGAAGACGGAACTTCATGGGAAAACGCTACTTCTAATTTACAGCTCGCAATCAACCGTGCTGCCGCCTACGACTCCAACCCTCAGGTGTGGGTTAAAGCAGGTACTTACACAAGTACTGCGGAATCTAATAACTTCCTGACGATGGCTGAAGGCGTGGAAGTATATGGCGGTTTTGCCGGAACAGAGACGAGTTTAGAACAGAGAGACATCTCCGCAAATAAAACAATTCTCGACGGAGGTAACTCAAAACGCGTCATATATCAGAACGATGATTTCACCTCAGAGACGATGACGATATTCGACGGATTCGTAATTCAAAACGGTAACATAGATGAAAATGGTGGCGGTGTCTATATGAGAGACTTCTCTACACTTCGCAACTGCGTCATAAGAAATAATACAGGAAGATTAGGATCCGCTATCTATACGTATGGTTATGCAAATATCATCAACTGCTTGATTACCGGTAATAACTCTAATTATAATACATCTAGCACATCATCTGTTTATCTTTTGGATAGTACTTTATTCGTAAACAATACTGTTGTCAATAATACTAGTGTTGCTGGTACTGGCGGCGTCTATGTTGGTGATACGAAGGTAAGAATCTATAACAGCATCCTTTGGGGTAATAAGAAAGGTGAGGAAATCAATAATATTGAAGGACAGGTTCCGGATATGAGATTTACAGCTGTTGAAGGCGGCTACGCTGGAATAGGTAATATTCCTCTCGCTTCAGAAAATACAGGTAATGCCGGTTATTATCCTTGTTTTAATGATATAGAAAACGATGACTATTCCTTGACGGCTAACTCTATATGTATCAATAAAGGATCTTCGGCTTTGATGTCATTTTCGTCGATAGATTTGGCGAATACTGAACGTATCAAACAAGGAACTATAGATATGGGAGCTTACGAATCTGATCATACTCCTGTGATAAATATAGTTCCAGGTAACAATAATGTCATTTATGTTGCTACAAACGCTTCTGGTAAGAAAGACGGTTCTTCGTGGTCTGACGCGACATCAGATATTCATCTCGCAGTAAATCTCGCCAATACGTTTAACCCTCCGGCGGATGTATGGGTCAAAGCCGGAACATATTACGGACTTCTTTATACAGAAAACGCCTTCGAGATGATACCAGGTGTTAAGGTATATGGCGGCTTCGCGGGAACAGAGTCATCGTTAAATGAACGCGACTTTAGAAACAATGTCACCATCCTCGACGCTAACAACACACGTCGTGTCTTGAATCAAGCGTATAATTTCACGTCCAAGACTTTAGCGGAATGGAACGGCTTTACTATCAGAAACGGTAATACCGAAGATTATAAGTCGGATTATGAAGGCGCGGGTGTCAGAATGAGAACCTATTCCAATATCAAGAACTCCATTATCATTAATAACAACTCTAAAGGCGACGGAGCTATTTATGTACAAGGTGAGAATAATAACGCATACGACACCATAGCTAACTGTATAATACAGTCGAACTATTCTCGTTACGCAGGCGGTATCTACGCAAGTCATTATGTATATGTCATAAATAACCTGATAACGAATAACAGTTCCACTTATGATGGCGGTGGCTTGTATGTTTCAAGTAATGTGAAACTTATCAATAACACTATCGCTAATAACGCTTCCGAGAGAGGAACGGGCGGTCTGTATGTAAATTCTTCTTCCAACTCTCTTATCAGAAACAATATCATCTGGGGAAATAAGAATAATGGTATCTCTGATCAGATTTATATTTCATACTCTTCAGGCGTAATGGAATATAACGCTATCGAAGGAGGCTATGAAGGAACAGGTAATATCACCTTGGAAAGTGCGAACTCAGGTTTAGGATTACATCCTGAGTTCGTCAATCCTACTTCGGGAGCTGGCAGCGAGTATTCGGGAGGCGATTGGTCGTTGTCGCATAACTCTATATGCATTAATAAAGGTACGACAGATAATATCACGCTTCCGATGACAGACTTTGCGGGTAATGAACGTGTTCAGCATGAGGTAGTCGACATGGGAGCTTATGAGTCGTCGGTGGAGTCATCGTTCGACATTGTTCCTGACGCTAACAATATCATTTATGTTAAAGTAAACGGAACCGGCG
>SUWS01000081.1 GCA_015061365.1 Lentimicrobiaceae bacterium
ATCGGGTCTAATGTCAATATTCCCGCCGACTCGTTATACTTAAAAATTTTTAAGTCTTCATCATGAGAATTATCTCTTCCGCAAGAGGAGAAAAGAAGAATTAACAATGTACAATGTAGAATTAACAGTTTACAAATAACAGTTAACAATTGGGGAATATATTTTACATTCATACTTTTCGACTTTTATCTTTAGACACTCGATTTACGCCAATCATGCAAATATACATTTTTTGCACGACTTTCTGTAATTGAACTAAATTTAATTTGTAGAAAATTATTCTCCTCATCATCCGCATTGATTTTTTATGTAATTTTGGCATCTGATTCCAAATTTGCATAAAAAATGAAGATAGAATATATTAACAGAGACTTAGAAAAAATAATTGTTGAGGCTTCAGAATACTATTCAGTTATATCAGTAACAGGACCTCGTCAGTCAGGGAAAAGCACATTATTAAAACATCTTTTTCCTGATTATAAAGAATATAGCATGAAAGATGTACATATTCGCGATTTCGCATTAAACGACCCAGTAGCTTTTTTGAATCAGACTACTGACGGAATGTTTATCGACGAGATTCAGAAAGCGCCTGTTTTGATGGAATATATTCAAGGTATAGTTGACAGAAATCCAGAGAGAAAATTTCTACTTACTGGAAGTTCAAACTTTGAGATGATGCGCGATCTATCTGAATCTCTATCTGGCAGATCTGGTGTCTTTGAACTTATGCCGATGTCGTTATCAGAAACAAATGAGTTTCGCACAAACCTCGATTTATCAAATCAATTATTTGAGGGTCTGTATCCTGCAGTATGCTCAAAGAAGAACAAGGCTGGATTTTTCTATCCATCATACGTCAAGACATATTTGGAAAAAGATGTTCGTGACCTGCTGAATGTTCAGAATCAGATGCAGTTCATGCGTTTTATGAAATTATGCGCAACACGCATTGGGTCGATATTCAACGCTTCTGAACTCAGCGCAGAAGTAGGTGTAGATGTTAAAACAATCACACGTTGGCTGTCGGTCTTACAAGCTTCATACTTAATAACATTATTACCACCTTATTACGAGAATATTTCCAAACGATTGATAAAAAGTCCAAAACTATACTTTAACGACACCGGATTAGCATGTTATCTCTTAGACATAGAATCGGCAAAACAACTCGACCGCGACAAGATGAGAGGTGCGTTGTTTGAAAACATGATAGTAATGGAAATCATCAAACATCGTTACAATCAAGGGAAAACTGGCGGTGTGTTTTTCTACCGCGACTCCAATCAGAACGAAGTCGATGTCCTGTTGAAACAAGAAGGAGAAATAACCGCTTTAGAAATAAAATCCGCCATGACTTACAACTCATCTTTTGAGAAAAGTCTGAAGCAAATACCGAATTGGATTAACACACCTATCACAAATAGAGCAGTAATCTACTCTGGTGATTTCGAGAATACAAGCTCCGATATCAAATTACTTAATTACAATCATTTAGGAGATATTTTGTAAGATAAAAAAATAATTATATTTTATTTTCAAGTAAAAAATACGATTGAATGTTTTAATAAATTTTGAAAATGACAGTTAAAACTTCTCAATAAAAATTCATAAAGCATTTGTAAAGCATTTTGCGGATTTTTATGTAATCATGGCATCAGATTCCAAATCTGCATAAAAAAATATAATCACTTCTTTATAGTGAAAATGTCTCTCAGTTCTTTATTACTCAACTTCCCTATCCAGTTTTCTCCCGACGAAACCGTCATCTCAGCAAGTTCTTTCTTGTCTTGTATCATTGCGTTGATACGTTCTTCGAAAGTATTTCTCGTTATGAAACGATGAACCATCACATTCTGATGTTGACCTATACGATATGCTCTGTCTGTAGCTTGCGCCTCGACAGCAGGATTCCACCACAAATCGTAGTGAATCACATGAGTTGCGGCTGTAAGGTTAAGTCCAGTACCTGCTGCTTTCAACGAAAGTATAAATATCCTTTCATGTCTCTCATTTTGAAAACGGTCAACCATATTCTGACGCTGCTTCACCGAACATCCTCCATGCAGAAACAAAGGTTTCTCTCCAATAACATCAGCAACAACACGCTGCAATATATCTCCCATCTCCTTAAATTGAGTAAAGACCAACACTTTCTGTTCACTTTCCACAATACTGCGCAACATATCAAGCACGAGCAACATCTTGCCAGAATGTTCTGGTGTCAGATCTCCATTCTTAAGAAACAAAGCCGGATGATTACAAATCTGTTTCAATGCCAATATCATCTGCAAGACAAGTCCTTGACGTTTGAACATTGACTGGTTATCAGTCTCAACAACGCCTTCTATCTCTTTCATAGCTTCGTTAAGAGTCTGTTCATACAAGGAAAGTTGTCGTTCACTCAATATAGCCGACACATTCTGTTCTATCTTATCAGGAAGGTCACTGATGATACTCTTATCAGTCTTTAAACGTCTCATCATGAAAGGAGCCGTAATCTTACGAAACTGCTCAGCTACATACTTATCTCCGTTGTCTTGAATAGGTTTTGCGAAACTCTGTTGAAAATAACCGATATTTCCCAGATAACCTTTATTTACGAAGTCCATTATCGACCAGAATTCCGAGAGTCTGTTTTCTACAGGCGTACCGCTCATCGCTATGCGTATTGCTGCTGGCAGACTTTTCACAGCCTTACTTTGCGCAGTATCAGCATTCTTGATATTCTGTGCCTCGTCAATAACGGCGAGTTCCCATTTCTTCTTTTTCAGAACATCTATATCTGAACGAACAACGCCGTATGTCGTCAATAAAATATCTGACCCAAAGGACTTTATGTCGCGCTGCGGTCCGTGGTAAACAAAGCATGTCAGTTTTGGCGCGAAACGTTCCAACTCTGACTTCCAATTCATAATCAGTCCCGTCGGCACAACGATGATGACGGATTTGTTTTCCAACAATCCATCGTCTTTTATCTTCTGTAACAATGTTATGACTTGCAGTGTCTTTCCCAATCCCATATCATCTGCAATAATGCTTCCGAAACCGATCTTCATATTCTTATACATCCACGAATAACCTCGTTTCTGGTAAGGTCGTAAGATAGCGTTTATAGAATCAGGAACAGCAACTTCTTCTTGCTTACTCATCTCCTCAATCATTGAACGCACTTCATCGGTAAGTTCGACTCTATTTCTATCGAAACTCTCAGACAAAGCAGCCATCATAATCTGACTTTTGCTGAGACCTTTATCTGAAGAGAACATCTTGCGCAGACGTTCCAAATCGTTTTCATCAACATAGATATAACTGTTTCTGAAACGAATGAGACCTTCAGCTTTGTCGAGTAATTTAATAAAATCTTCTTCCGACATAAGTTCATCACCAAGCGCAACCTGCCAGTCGAAGTCGAGCAGATCATCGAGACGAATGAAACTCTTCGAACTCGTTTTCTTCTTGGAAATCTTCACACTCGGTCGTGGTCGCAACAGATTTTGCAACGACTTAGGCAACATCACCTTAACACCTAAGAGACGTACCACAGGAATCACATCAACGAGAAATGGTGCAAAAGATTTCAAATCATAGCTGATAGGATTCTTACCCTTTTCATTGATATACTTATCCAAACCTACTACCATCGATGAAAGCAAAGAAAACTCTTTCAATATCGAAAAACGCTCAATCTCATATCTTTTTTCGTCAAAAACATTTTTCAACATGACTATCTCACCTTCATAATCTATTGCCAAGTCAAGACTAAATATCTCGTCATGCTCCGATATTAGTAGGGTAGGTTTATATCGAGATGCTGTGATGAAGAACTTTTCAAGCCACACTTTGATATTGGCTGGGATCTCATTTTCAGAAACATCATCAAATTTAAATGACTTTCCATTAAAGAAAAGAGCCGTAACCTTGTCGTTGTACTTCTCTAAAAGACAAGGAATTATACACGTAATTATACATGATAGAAGATGTTCAGCTGATCTTTCTACTGGGGAGAAACTCTTTTTTCTCGAGAACTTCGACAAAAGCAAATCGGACGGGACTGTCTTTTCCAAACAATTAAGTACACTTCTCACCTCTTGATTCAAAACAGACGGCAGCCATCTAACAGCATATTTATTTTTCTGCAACATAATGATTTGCGGCACTACGCATGAATTACACAAAAGATGCAAGGCGACGCTCACCAATTGATAAAAAGCTGAAACAGAATTATCGTAATCCGACAGATAATCAGGATTGATATTCATGACAGCAGCCACAAGTTCCTCAAAATAACAGAAAACTCTTTCATCATCTTTTTCATTATAAGTCAGAGAATAACCACATTCAAAATTTGAGTCTATACAAAACTGTATCTTATCGCTTTTAAAAATACTCTTCGGACTTACTTTAAGTATTTCGCCCAACGTACATTTACCGTTCAATACTCTTCCTATCTTGCGAGATATTGTATTGATATTCTGTTGATAGAGTTTTTGGAAATCTTTAAATGGATAGAAAGGGGGATTTTGGGACAGAAGACCACAAAGCATATCACCATTATCTTTAATGCCGGACATATCAACACGTTGGAAACAAGACACATCATCTGACTTATCTTCTTTTTCCAACAGCAGAGAAGAAAACTCTGGTATCTCATTCATGCTATCAGAATCAAAGCTCACTCCTCTCTTAGCGAGCTCCTTTTTAAAATCAACGCCATGCAATTCAAAGATAATAAACGGATTGTTATCAATCTGAAGACTCATCATATATATGACAGCGGCTAAATGTTTACAAGGCACTGCCCAGTCGGGACATGAGCAATCCATATCCAAATCTTTCCATGTCTTTGGAAAAATCTGCATTTCAAGAGTTCTACATATATCCATTATCTGAGGATTCAGCTCACGATTAAGCAGTTGCGACAGAATCACAGGATATTCAAGGATTTTATCAATCAAAGAATCTATCTGTTGCTGAGTGAATTTCTGAATCGCCACCACAACCTTATACGGTGTCACCCTCGAGCCTTTGACCTTAGCTCTTATTATATTGTCATTTATCTCAATCTTACTGACAGCACCTTTTGCTGCATAGTTTCTTCCACGAGGAAGTCTATTATCAAAATCTATATTAGACAAAGAGTTAAGCCATTGTTCTCCCCACCATGTCATTCCAAAATGAATAGCCATTTTTTATTTTCAAAGATAAGATAATTTATAATTGACAGAATTTAGCGCAAAAAAATTCATAAAGCATTTGTAAAGCATTTTATAGAAATCCCCTTAATATAGATTGTTATCAAATCTGTAGCCATCATTTATTCTGTATAGGGGACTTCTATAAATTACTTTTCGAAAGATTTATGAATTTATCTTTGAGAAGATTTTTGTATTTCTTGAAAGAGCATAGCGAGCTATGTGATTGAAAGAAAGACGAAAAGATTCCAAAGAGAAACATAAATCTCGAAAAAGTTTATCTTGTATTAAACAAAATATTTGATACGTGGAATTTATAGATGTCCCCTATAATTACAAAGCCACTCCGATGCTTTAACGACTTTAATCTTATGTTCTCCAACATCCAATATTTCATTCTCACCTTCTAAACATACTAATGTAAGACGCTCACACTTTGTCAGTTGAGCACCTTTAATAAGACCATCTATCTCTCTTTTATACAATTTCTTATTACTTTTATCCATCAGATAAGTAACCTGTATCAATTCCAATATACGCGAGCCTTCATAAATTACGAAATCTACTTCAAAAAGATTTGTCTTACGCAGATAATATATCTGCTGATATTCCGAATTTATACGACGCAGCAATTCAAGATAGACCGCATTTTCCAATCTCCACCCCAAATTCTGCGACATAACAACATCTTCCCTATCCGAAATAAACGCCATATCAGTCACATAACTCTTTTTACTTAGCAATCTGTCCGACGATTTTGTAGAAAACTTTGAGACTGTACGTAACAGAAAGGCTTCATTCAAATATGACACATAATTCTTGACCGTATGCACCGAACCTATATCAAATTGCCTTTGAATCACATTATAGGAAATTTCCTGACAATTCTTATCTATCAGATTATTTGCGATTTCCCACAACGTTTGAGTACGATTTATCTTATATCTTCTGCATATATCTTTCTGTATGATTGCAGACAAAAGTGACATGACATATTCTTTCTTTTCTTCACCATCGATAATTTCCGGAAATCCTCCACACGACAAATATTCGTCTAAAGCTCTTTGTCTCAACGCTTTCGACTTTGTACTTGCAGAACTGACATCCACACCTTTAGCCACACAAAAATCAACGAACGAGAATGGATATAAGGATATTTGATTGTAACGACCTGTCAGATGAGTCGCCAACTCACCGCTTAACAAATTAGCGTTCGAACCCGTAAGCACCACTTTCATTCCACCCCGCATAATACGATTAACAAAAAGATGCCACCCCTCAACATTCTGTATCTCATCTAACAAGAGACAATCGAAATCACCATAGATACGATATAATGTCTCCATCACACTATTCATATCATCTATTTTAAAATGCATTAGCCGTTCATCATCGAAGTTTACATAAGCAAAATTGATATTGCTTTCAATCAGCACTTTCTTACATATTGTTGATTTCCCACAACGTCTCACTCCGATAACCACCTGTGCACGTTTACTTTTCAAATTAAACAGAGACTCTTCTCTACGAGTTATCAACAAAGAAACATCCGTATTTTGAAGTTCTTCTTTCTGATCTGACAATATCGTTAATAAATCTAACATATTCTTTTATTTTAGCAAAATTCACTACAAAGATAAACAAACAATTCTTCCAACTGCACAAAATTACATAAAAACATCCACCAAACTGCACAAAATTACAAAATACAACACTCCTAAATGCACAAATAAACATCTAAAAATACATGGGGACTTCTATAAATTCCACGTTTTAATAAATTTTGAAAATGACAGTTAAAACTTCTCAATAAAAATTCATAAAGCATTTGCAAAGCATTTTGCGGATTTTTATGTAATCATGGCATCGGATTCCAAATCTGCATAAAAAAATCCCGAGACTTCGTTAATCTCGGGATTTAAAATGTTTTTCTACTCGAATTTTATTTCTCTTTGACGGCTTCTAATTTAGTCTTGGCTGCTTCAAGTCTTTTGTTGGCTGCTTCAAGTTCTTGTTCCTGCTCTTTTCTCATCTCAGCTGTTCTGACCGAC
>SUWS01000021.1 GCA_015061365.1 Lentimicrobiaceae bacterium
ATTTTTAAAGGTGTAATGTGTCACGTCTCTACCAAAATTTTCAACTTTCAATTTTCAATTTTCAATTCAATTGAGACGCACCAATTACATATTGTTTATTTCTAAAGGTGTAATGTGTCACGTCTCTACCAAAATTTTCAATTTTCAATTTTCAACTTTCAATTCGATTGAGACGCACCAATTACATATTGTTTATTTTTAAAGGTGTAATATGTCACGTCTCTACCAAAATTTTCAATTTTCAACTTTCAACTTTCAATTCGATTGAGACGCAACAATTACATATTATTTATTTTCATTGGTGTAATGTGTCACGTCTCTACCAAAATTTTCAATTTTCAATTTTCAACTTTCAATTTCTGATAACCAACTTCTGTCCGACTTTCAACACGGCTTTAGAACTTAAGCCGTTCAGCTTTCTTATCTGTTCAACGCTGACGCCGTATTTCTTTGATAAGTCCCAGAGGTTATCTCCCGATTTCACGGTATGTACTATCTTGCCGCTCGATGAACTCGAACCATTTGCCGGCGGATATACTTTCAGTTTCTGTCCGATTTGCAAGGTGTTAGATTTAAGGTTGTTCCATTTCTTAAGCTCAGTGACTGTACATCTATATTTCTTGGCTATGACCGAAAGGTTCTCTCCCGACTTCACAGTATGTATCTTCTGTTCGGTAGAGCGTTCTACTGGGTTGCTGTTGCCTGCCTGTGCCATCGGTGCTCCGGAGCTATAGACGATGAGTTTCTGTCCGGGATATATCGTGGTGCCTTTGAGTCTGTTCCATGTTTTCAGTTGGTTAACGCTGATGCGGTATTTCTTAGCGATGCTACCCAAGTTCTCGCCGCTCTTCACGATATGGACGCTTCTGTCGCTGACTTTCTTCATCTCTTCTTCCAACTTCTTTCTGTCGATACCTTTTTTAGTCACGAAGTTATAGAGTTCTTTCTCATGGACTATGAAGCTGTCGATATATTTTTCCGGAAGACGTAACGACATAGGATTCTTTGCGTTTGCTGGGATTATGTTGGCTTTATATTGAGGGTTGAAGAACTTGATGTCGTCCATTGGGATGTTGAGCATCTCGTTGAGTTGGTCGAAATGTAAAGGCTCGTGAACCGTCACGCTATCCACGCCGTCGGCCATGATGCCTGGGTCTGTAGGGTAGAGGTTATGTTCTTGCGAATAGCTCATCACATAGTTGACGGCGATGAATGCCGGTACGTAGCCTCTCGTCTCTTTAGGTAGGAAAGGCCATACCGCCCAATAATTCTTCAGTCCTCCGGCGCGAGTGATGGCTTTGTTGACGTTGCCCGCTCCCGAGTTGTACGCCGCCAATGCTAAAAACCAGTCGTCGTATTCGTTATATAAGTCGAGGAGATGCTGGCATGCTGCTTCTGTGGCTTTCACGGGATCCATGCGGTCGTCGACCAAAGAGGTGACATTTAATTTATAAGTCTTGCCGGTGGCGTACATAAACTGCCACAGACCTTTAGCTCCGGCATGGGAACCGGCTCGCGGATTCAGAGCCGACTCCACCACAGCGAGGTATTTTATCTCCAAAGGCATATCATATTTGTCTAATGCCTGCTCAAACATAGGGAAATATATGTCGGCTAATCCTAAGATCCTGCAAGTGTGGTCACGTTTTCTTACGGCATAGACATCGATGAAACTCTTCACGTGTTTGTTGTAAACCAACTCGATAGTAGTCTGTCCCCTCAGCTTATCGATACGTTCGGCATAAACACTGTCGGGAAATGTCGGGACGTAACCTTCCGGATAATTGTAAATGTTCTCCGACTTGGAACTCGACTGCAATTTATTCTGCTCGAAATATGGAATGTCGGCAATATCTTCAATCATCTCTAACATGACATCGGATTCTTCAACGATAGCTTCGCCCGAATTCTCCGAGTCGATGCGTTCTTGTAAGGCTAAAGTCAGACTGTCGAGAACTGCCGGATCGCTGATACTGTCGTTGATAATATCAGCTATCTCTTCCGAAATAATTAACGTGCTGTCATGAAAAGCAATCTCATCTTCATCAAATGTCTCTGCATAGATGTCTTCCTCAAATTCAACCTCAGCATCAATATTGTTCGACAAGTCGGGATTACTGACAATATCTTCTTTGTCGGGGTTTAGAAACGTGATACCTTCAAATATTGTACACGAGGAAAATAATGTCATGACAAATAATAAGGATATGAAAGATAATTGAGAAACAAGTCTTTTCATCTATGAATAGTAATTTAAAAAAAATGATATTAATGTTTGCAAAGATAACGTAATAATGTGAAAAAATGGTATTTTTGCGAAATAAAATTTATAAAAAAATGAAAGACAGATTTACACGATTAGTACTTATTTTAAGTTTGGTTTTTGGTTTTAGCTTTAATGTCAATTCACAAGAAAATGAGCTCCCTGAATGGAGACTGAAGAAGTATCTCTCGGAAGAAGAGATGTATATGCCTGTTGCGAACCGTAGTTTCGTGGAGACACCTCCACCGACTGGCGAGGTGCGTTTTCCTGGCGAGTATGAACCAATGCAAGCTGTGATGATCGTCTATCCTCTCGGCATTCCTGTCGAACTCGTCAAAGAGATGGCTGAAGACTGCAAGGTGATAACTGTCGTCACCTCTTACGAACAGAATTATGCCGCTAATGATTTTCAGGCTGCCGGTGTCAATATGGCTAATGTTGAATTTCTGAACGCAAGCACCAACTCATATTGGATTCGCGACTTCGGTCCTTGGTATATCTTCAACGGAAAAGAACCTGCTATCGTAGATAACAAATACAACCGTCCTCGTCCTTACGACGATGATATTCCGGGTGAGTTCGCCGAATATTGGGGCATCGAGATGTTCGGCATGAACGTGGTTCATACTGGCGGTAATATGATGGAAGACGGTCGCGGTCATGGTGTTTCCGACGACATCGTCATCACCGAGAGTTATTCTCAAGCAGGCGTCACCGAGGAACAGGTCTATGAAAGAATGAAGGCTTATCTCGGCATCGACCCTTATCACGTCACCATCGACCCTCAAGGCGATTATATAGCTCACGTCGACTGCTGGGGAAAATATCTCGCTCCAGATAAGATATTGTTAGCACGCGTGCCTGAGTCAAATCCTCGTTATCCTTATTATGAAGAAGTAGCGGAATATTTTGAGACTACAAACTGCTGCTGGGGCTATCCTTATAAAGTATATCGTGTCGATATTCCTGGCGGTAACGTGATTTCACCTTATACAAACAGCTTGATTCTTAATAAAAAGGTACTCGTTCCGATGGGATCTAACAATGCTTACAACGAGGCGGCTCTTAATATTTATCGTGAGGCGATGCCTGGTTATGAAGTGATAGGAGTGGTAAACAATAGTTACTGGGACGGATGGCTTAACACCGACGCTCTTCACTGCCGTACACGTGGCGTCATGGACTTCAATATGTTCTATGTAGATCATCGTGACGTCGTCTTCGGCGAACAACAATGGCAAGATTCTATCGCTATCACTTCTAAGTTCATCGCTTATAGCGGAGCCGACTTGAAACAAGATTCTCTCCTTATCTATTATAGAATAGACGAAGGCGAATATCAGACAGCTAAGATGACAGCAACAGGAAACCCTGACGAATATGTCGGTTATATCAAAGGTTATAACGGCGGTTCAAAAGTGGATTATTATGTCTTCGGCGCTGACGAATCTAACCGCAGATACCAGCAACCTGTCTTCGGCGAACTCGATCCTCATACCTTCACAATGGAAGAACACGCGCAAGAATTGTTGACTTTCAATCTTGATGAAATCGTTTTCGACGAAACGTACATGAATCATAATGATGAGTTTGTACTCGAAATAACAAATAACACCGCTTCAGATGTTGTCATTGAAAATATTGCTCTTAAAGAATGTACCCATGATGTCTCAGTGGAATACAATTTCTCCTTGCCTTATACATTAGCTGTCGGCGAATCTGCAGAAGTGATTCTGTATATAGAGTGGTGTATGAAAGAACTTTTGTTCGAGACAGAACTTGTGATAACATCATCAGTAGGCGAACAGATTATTCCTGTTAAATACGACGGATGGATCGGTCTTGAAGAAAAGAACGTCATATCAGCGGAGATATATCCTAATCCGATGAACGACATTCTTTACATAGAATCTGATGATGTTGTGAGCGTGACGGTTTTCAATGCTGTAGGACAACAAGTGTTATTCGTCGAAAACAGAAATGAAATAGATGTAGCCGAGTTAAACAGCGGACTTTATTTCGTGAGACTTGTCGACAATAAGGGTAATACATTAACGAAGAAGATTATCAAACAATAATTTATGGGGCGTTTATATACGCCCTTTTCTGTCATAATGAAACGTGTCATACTAATATCAGCTATATTAAGTCTCTTAACTTTTTTGGGAGGATGTACATCCAAGTCATTATATAAGGATGTATCCGACATCTCGGAGAAGAATCTCGGCATACTTAAATCTAATATTGATATGAAAGATGCGGAGTCGGTTTTTCCTCAGGCTTCTGTCACGGAATACGACAAGGTCATCTCGCTATTTTTAGACTTGGAAGCAAATCGTTGCGACGCAGCCGTGATGTCGGAAGATGCTGCCGATATTGTCATAAAGCGTAACCAGGATTATGTCGTTCTCGGTTCTGTCGTCACTTCTGATAATAAGGTTTTGTATGTCGTTGTTCCACGTAAGGATGTCTTTTTAGAGGAGAACATGGCTGATGAGATAGGATTTTTTGAGAAGATAAAAGGCAGCTTAAGTCGTAACCTGTTTAATGAAAAAGCCATGCATCTGATATGGGGCGGTTTCAAGACTACCGTCATCATATTCTTCTTCGGAGCCATAGTCGCTGTGATATTAGGTGCGTTTCTGACATATCTTTCAATAACTCATAAATGCCTCTGGTTATATAAGCCTCTCAGCTGGTTCGTGATGACGATACACGACATTCCGTCTGTAGTGCTGATGATGTTTTTCTTCTACGTTATCTTCGGCGGTGCGATGAACGGAATATTGGTTTCTATCATCGCTCTCGGCATCTATACTTCAGGAGCCTTATATAAAATCTTCAAGATACATATCACGCAAGTGGGGAAGGAGCAATTGGAAGCTGGACAGATGTTAGGTGTCAGCACCTTCAAATGTTATCGTTACATTATATTGCCTCAGGCTGTTAAGACGATGCTTCCTTTGGTTGGAGGCGAACTGAAACTCTTGTTACGAGCCACTTCTTACGCTGGCTATATAGCACAGAAAGATTTAGTGAAAGCCGTCGACGCCATAAGAAGTTTCACATACGATGCATTCGTGCCGCTTTTGTTAGTGTCGCTTTTGTATCTGCTTCTGTCATGGCTTATAGTAAAGACATTGGATTGTATATCGAAAAAATATTTTTACAATGATTGAGTTCTTGCATATCAGTAAATCGTTTCAAGGTAAGGAGATACTTCACGATGTGTCGTTGTCTGTAGAAGAACGTCAGACGGTATGTATCATTGGTGAGTCGGGATGTGGCAAGACTACATTGTTACGCTGCATGGCAGGATTAGATAATGATAACCATCATTCATCGGACAGAAGCCAGAAGCTAAAGGTTAGAGTTGGCATGGTATTTCAGAGGTTCAACCTTTTTGAGAACATGAATGTGTTGCAGAATCTCACGTTCGCGCTTATTCATGTCTTGAATATGAAGAAGGAAGAAGCGGAGCGTCATGCGATGGAATATCTTAAGATGGTTGGCATGTCGGGAAGGGCGTCGTATTATCCTGATCAGTTGTCGGCAGGTCAGCAGCAGCGTGTCGCTATAGCTCGATGTTTGGTGATGAAACCGCAGCTCTTGCTTCTCGATGAGCCTCTGTCGTCTCTCGACCCTATATCACGCAGCGAGGTGATGGATGTCTTACGGAAACTCAAAAGAGAGATAACGCTGATCATGGTGTCGCACGACCTTAACGCCGTCGCGGAACTCGCCGACCGTGTTATTTTCATGAAAGACGGTTCGATATGTGAAGACGGAAAACCGGGACAGATATTGTCGTCGCCGCTCAAAGAAGAGACGTGTCATTTCATAAGCCGTCAGAAAAACCTCTTCTATACAATCAGTTCCCAAGACTTCGACCGTCCGGAACTCAACGCACGCATCGAAAATTATTGCAGCAGATTCGGACTCGGCGGACAAGCGCATCGTTTCGTGCAGCTCGCAGTGGAAGAACTGCTCAACATAATTCCTTTAAATGACAGAATCGAGCTCGTGTTGTCGAAAAATGAAAACGAGGTGAGAATGTCGTTAGATGTTGATTTCAAAGGTGACGACAAAGAATATCTCTCGGAAGAAAATATCTCGGAAGAGAATATGTTAAGTTTTAATATACTCCAAGGTCTGTGCGACGTTATTCAAGAAAATGTCGAAACAGAGAGTCATCATATACACCTTGAATTAAATCAAGATAGATTATTGTTGAGATGAGTTGACAATTTACAATTTACAATTTACAATTAACAATTAACAATTAACAATTTGGGATTGACAGTTGATGAGAAGATTATTACTACCGATACTAATGTTACTTTTTCTATCTGATGTTTATGCGCAACAGATTGTGTTCACACCGCAATGGCTGCCACAGAGTCAGTTTGCCGGCTATTACGTCGCTCTTGAAAAAGGCTTCTATAAAGAGGCTGGACTTGATGTCGTCATAGAACATACATCGTCATCCGACAACGCACAGAATCGTCTCAGAGAAGGAAAGTGCAACGCCATAACCATGAACGTCTTTGATGCCATCTTCAATATAGACCAAGGCATGGAGGTTGTTAATGTTTTACAGACAGCTTTACATACAGGGCTCGTCATAGTGCCTCGCAACAATGACATTAAGAAGCTTAAAGATTTGAGTGGCAAAAGAGTCGGTATCTGGCGTACACATTATTATGAACTTTCTCAAATCGTCAACGAAGATTATGATCTCAACATCGAATGGATACCTTTTGTGCAAAGCGTTAATCTATATATCTCAGGAGCCGTTGATGCAACAATGGCTATGATTTATAACGAGGCTTATCATATTTACGCCTCTGGTTTTGAAAATGTAAGTTTCATCTCTCTCGCTGACTATGGTTATGACTTTCCTGAAGAAGGAGTTTATTTCACAAAAGAATATTATGAAAAATATCCCGACAAGGCTAAGGCTTTCGCTGAAGCATCACGACGCGGATGGGAATGGACACACGAACATCCAGATGAAGCTCTTGACATCGTGATGAAAGTAATTGAGAAAAATAATCTGCCGGCAGGACGACAACATCAGAAATGGATGTTAAATGAAATATTGAGACTGCAATGTGATTCAATATCAGAGAAGCCAACCTTCGAACTCGATGAAAATAAAGTCATGCAGATAAACGAGCTGCTTATCAGATACAATCGTATCAACGATGTCGTAACAAAATCACGAATAACAGGAGGTCGGCAATGAAAGTAAATCGTAAAATATTATTTAGTTCCTTGTCGACTCATCTCAGTCTGTTCATCTTGGCTGTGACGACTACATTGCTGATAATCATCGTAGCCCTGAATTATCGTTCTTCACGCGACTTGGTGAAAGAAGAGTCGATTGAACACGCTCAGTCGGTTCTCGACAATACTATTCTGCGTATCGACAATGTCTTGAATTCTGTTGAGACGGCGGTGCAGAATATCTCGTTGATGGTTGTAGATAATATTGATAATCCTGACTATATGTACGAGGTGACGAGACTTCTGTTAGAGAACAATTCTTACATTAGTGGTAGTGCGGTGGCTTTCGAACCGAATTATTATCAGGAGAAAGGTCTTTTCTATTCGCCTTATTCCTATCGTGATGACGATGAGATCCTGAGTAAACAGTTGGGAACAAAAGACTACGACTATCATTATATGGACTGGTATCAGATTCCGAAGCTGCTCGATAAGCCTTATTGGAGCGAGCCATATTTCGATCAAGGAGGAGCCGATATTATCATGACGACATATTCTTTCCCTTTGTATCATGATGGAAAGCTGTTCGCGATATTGACTGCCGACTTGTCGTTGGAATGGTTTGCCGAGCAGGTCAATTCCATCAAGACCTATCCTAACTCGTTTAACCTGATGATTGGTCGCGGCGGAACGTATCTCGTTCATGAAGATACCGATGCCATCCTTAACAGGACTATGTTTGAGACTGCGATGGCCAATGATGACGAGGTTATTTTTAAGACCGCACACGAAATGGTTGATGGGAAACACGGAATGGCGGAATATTATCAAGGCGAGAAGTCTTATCTTTTTTATGCGCCTGTTCATGCGACAGGTTGGTCGGTGGCTGTCAGTTGTCTGCATTCCGACATATTCGCTAAGGTGGATGATATGAGAAATAAAGTCATGATGGTGGCGTTGCCCGGACTGCTGTTGCTTGTGATATTATGTTATCTCCTTATCAAATATACCATGCGTCCGCTTACCGACTTCGCCAATTCCGCCATGGAGATAGCGAAAGGTAATTTCAGAGCGGAGCTTCCGAGAAACAAGAAGAATTATGAGATGCGGATGCTACATAACTCATTCAGTTATATGCAGAGGTCGTTGCAGAACTATATCGATGAGCTGCAAGTGACGACAGCCAACAAAGAACGTATCGAGAGTGAATTGCGTATCGCACGTGACATACAGATGGGCATGGTGCCTAAGATTTTCCCGCCGTTCCCAGAGCGTGACGACATAGACTTATATGCGAAACTGATTCCCGCCAAAGAAGTCGGAGGCGACTTGTACGATTTCTTTATAGAGAATAACAAACTATATATCATCATAGGCGACGTCTCAGGTAAGGGCGTGCCGGCATCGTTGGTGATGGCAGTTACATGCCGTTTGTTCAGGACCGTGGCATCGAATGTCATCGACCCTTCTGCGATAGTGAAATCATTGAACGACGCACTCTCAGAATCAAACGAATCTAATATGTTCTGCACAGCCTTCGTCGGGATTTTAGATTTTGAGACGGGTATCATGAGATATTGCAATGCAGGACATAATCCGCCAGTCATCATCAGCAATGACGGAAAAGCATCCTTGTTACCTGTAATATCCAATTTAGCTCTTGGTATATGGAAAGACTTCGACTTTAAAGACCAAGAAATCAAGATAGAAAGAGGAACGAGTATCTTCTTGTATACCGACGGTGTAAACGAGGCAGAAAGCTCAAACAAAGAACTGTATGGCGAAGAGAGGATGTTGCATTGTCTGTCGAGACATTATACAGAATCTCCGAAAGATATTGTAGAAGGGATTCTTAATGAGATAAAAAATCATGCGAAAAACGCTGAACAAAATGATGACATCACAATGTTGTGTTGTACATTAATTGATAAGGATAGTCAGGATGTATGTTCCGACAGGAAACTCGTGATGCGTAATGACATTGCCGACATTGCATTGCTGACGGAGTATGTCGAGAAGTTAAGCGAAGATTTTCAACTGCCGGTGGATGCAGGATTCAAGCTCAACTTAGCTTTGGAAGAAGCAGTTTCAAATGTTATGAAATATGCCTATCCTGAAGGAGAAGAACATGAGATTATGCTCTCAGTCAAGGTTGACGCCGGTAAAATGACATTTGAATTGTCGGATACCGGAGAACCTTTTGATCCTACCGCAGTCGATGATGCAGATGTCACACTCTCGGCAGAAGAACGTTCTATAGGAGGACTTGGGATTTTCTTGGTCAGAAACATCATGCAGTCGGTGGAATATCATCGTGAAGACGACAGAAACATACTTATTATGAATTATAAATTGTAAATAACACTATAAAGACAAACTATAAATAATATGGAAATAAACATCATCAGAGAGAATGAAACATCAGTAGTTGCTATCGCTGGTCGTTTGGATACAGTGACGGCACCAGAATTAGAAGCAGCCGTAAAACCTTATATCAACAATGGCGCATCAATAGTTTTCGATTGCGACAAGTTGGAATACATCAGCAGTGCCGGACTCAGAGTGGTATTGTCGACTCATAAGTTATTGGCAGCATGCGCTGGACAATTTGCTATACGAAATCTCAACACAGAGGTAAAATCCGTTTTCGACATCACAGGATTTTCCAAGATTCTGAATATCGTTTGATGACGTATCTGCCGCTCTGCGTTAGGGATTGGAGCGGCATCCTTTTGTAGCGCAGCGGAGAAAGATATAGCGGAAAGCCCGACGGCGGAGCCGGAACGCCCAAGACGAATTGAAAATTGAAAATTGAAAGTTGAAAAATGAAAATTTTGGTAGAGACGTGACACATTACACCGATAAAAATAGACACGATGTAATTGGTGCGTCTCAATCGAATTGAAAATTGAAAGTTGAAAATTGAAAATTTTTGTAGAGACGTGACACATTACACCGGTAAAAATAGACACGATGTAATTGGTGCGTCTCAATCGAATTGAAGATAAACTATATGCAATTGTTGCGTCTATAGATTTTAGAATTTGGTTCAAAGTTCAAAACCCTTCTCAAGTTTTCAGATTTTTAGGTTTTCAGATTTTTTTAAAAATCTGTTGTCATTAACCTTTAGTCTTTCGTCTTTTTTATTATATTTGCAAGTTTAAAAAGCAAATAAGTAATCCATTTATATTATGTTAAGCGAACAAGAACAAATAAGAAGGAACTCACTGAACGAGTTATACAAATTAGGTATCAATCCATATCCTCAGGCAGCTTTCGAAGTGAACGTAAATACTGCACAGATAGCAGAAGAATTTGATGACAACAATTTAGAGAAATTCGAGAACGTAAGCATCGGAGGTCGTATCATGAGCCGTCGTATCATGGGCGCAGCATCATTCTGCGAGCTTCAGGACGCTCACGGTCGTGTACAGCTTTATATCAAACGCGACGAGATTTGTCCGGGCGAGGATAAGACTTTATATAACACCGTCTTCAAACGTCTTCTCGACATCGGTGATTTCATCGGCGTTAAAGGTTTCGTCTTCCGCACCCAGGCTGGCGAGGTTTCAATCCATGTTAAAGAACTTACAGTACTTAGCAAATCGTTACGTCCGCTTCCGATAGTAAAGGAAAAAGACGGCGTGGTTTACGATGCCTTCACCGATCCGGAACAACGTTATCGTATGCGTTACGTCGACTTGGTTGTCAACGATAAAGTGAAGAATATCTTCATCGCTCGTACCAAGATTATCAACTCGATGCGTAACTTCTTCAACGAAAACGGCTACCTTGAAGTAGAGACTCCTATCTTACAATCTATACCAGGCGGCGCGACGGCACGTCCTTTCATCACGCATCACAATGCGTTAGACATCCCGATGTATATGCGTATCGCTAACGAGCTTTACCTCAAACGTCTTATCGTCGGTGGCTTCGACGGTGTGTATGAGTTCTCACGTAACTTCCGTAATGAAGGCATGGACCGTACTCATAACCCTGAGTTCACATGTATGGAAATCTACGTCGCTTACAAAGATTATATCTGGATGATGGACTTCACAGAGAGAATGATTGAACGCGTCGTGACTGAAGTCTTCGGCACCGATACAGTGAAAGTAGGCGATAATGAGATCTGTTTCAAACGTCCTTTCAAACGTATCTCTATGATAGACTCCATAAAAGAAAAGACAGGCATCGACATCACTGGCATGGACGAGGCTCAACTTCGTGAGGTATGTAAACAACTCAATATAGAAATCGACGACACCATGGGTAAAGGTAAACTCATCGACGAGATCTTCGGCGAGAAATGCGAAGGCACTTATATCCAGCCTACTTTCATCACCGACTATCCTGTTGAGATGTCGCCATTATGCAAACGTCATCGTGAGAATCCGGAACTCACAGAACGCTTCGAGTTGATGGTCAACGGCAAGGAATTAGCCAATGCTTACACAGAGCTTAACGATCCTATCGACCAACGCGCTCGCTTCGAGGAACAGATGAAACTCTCAGAACGCGGCGACAACGAGGCTATGTTCATCGACCAGGATTTCTTGCGCGCCATGGAATATGGTATGCCTCCGACATCAGGAATGGGCATCGGCATCGACAGATTGGTGATGTTGCTTACAGGTCAGCTCGCTATCCAGGAAGTTCTCTTTTTCCCGACAATGCGTCCTGAGAAAGTCAAAAAAGTAGCTACCGAACAAGACTTCATGGAAATAGGTGTCCCGGAAGTATGGGCAAACGTTATCGTCAAAGCCGGTTACACTTCGGTCGATATGTTGAAAGCAGAGAAGCCGGCGGCGTTACGCGAGAAACTTAACGGCTTACGTAAGAAAAACAAAATGGATGTCCCGGCTCTTCAATTAGAAGAAGTAACACAGTGGATTGAAAGTAATTCATAATTCATAATTACACGATGAAAAAAATCTTTCTAACATTAAGTTTGATGTTAATGATGGTCTTCTCACTCTCTGCACAGATAGTCGAGAAGACTTTCTTTTTTAACAACCCGCAGTTCGAACAATATCAAGGTTACGAACAGATCAGTTTCGGTACAATGTCATTGTCTGATGTAGGGATGCGGCAAGCCACGTCCGTACAAGGTGCGGAAGTCGGCAATCCAAATCTCCCATGGTATTCGGTGTCGTTGTTGCTTCCACAGAATACGGAAGCTCAGGATATTGAATTTGAGTTCACCGACTTTATAGAAGTCGAAGGCGAACATAAGCTTTATCCTTATCAGGCTCCGCGTCCTCTCTCGGTAAAAGACGAGATTCCTTTTGCGAAAAACGAGAAACTTTATTCTTCGGAAGAATTATATCCGTCAAAGTTCTCGTCGGATGTTAAGACGCAATATCTGAACGGATATTCTTTCGCTTTTTCCGGATTCACTCCGGTGAGATATGTTCCGGCAACAGGAAAATTGTCGTACGCACAAAAAGTCACGGTGCGAGTGAGATATTCCGCGTCGAGAGTCGACAAGAGCAAGATGTTAAATACTTCTCCTGAAGTGAAAGCACGTGTTGAGCGTCTTGCACATAATCCTGAGTCGTTAGGCTTATATTCTTCTAATACGAGACAAAAATCTATCGGCGGTTATGAATTGTTAGTCGTAACCCCACAGGAATGGGTCTCAAGTTTCGATGATTATAAGGCTCATTATGAAGCTCGAGGTTTGAGGACTGAAGTCGTTGCCTTGGAAGATATTTACGCATCATCAGAAGGAAGAGATGAGCAAGAGAAGATACGTACCTATATCTCTCAGGAGTATGAAAACAATGGAATTATGATGGTACTTCTCGGCGGTGATTCTAATCTTGTTCCATACCGTGGATTGTATTGTTACGTGATGGAGGATTATGAAGATCCGGGACTGCCTTCAGATATGTATTATGTTTGTTTAGACGGAACATGGAATGACGATGATGACGAACTCTGGGGTGAGGTCGGTGAAGAAGATCTGCTTCCTGAACTTGCTATAGGTCGTATGCCATTCAACAATGAGGAACAGTTTAATAATATGATGCATAAGACTCTGGAATATCAGACGAATCCTGTCTTAGGCGAGTTCAACGACATAGTTCTTGGAGCGGAGCATCTTGGTGACGGCTATTATGGAAGCACTGATTTGGAATTGCTGATAGGTGAACATAATGAAGATTATTATACTACAGTAGGTATTCCTGAAGATTATAATTTCCATCGCGTATATGCCACGCATTCTGTCAACTGGAGCGGGTCTATCTTCAGAAATAAGATTAACGAAGTGGGCGGCGGTTATGTTCATCATGTGGGTCATGCCAATACGGATTACGTCGCCGGCTGGTATGTTAGTTCCACTAACGACAATTCATTCGCGCAACTTGATGGCGTGAATCATAACTATAACTTCTTCCATTCGCATGGTTGTATATGCGGCGACTTTACAAAGACCTGTATCTTGGAACGATTGGTAAATATATCTACCGGCTTTGTGGCGGCGACAGGTAACTCGCGTTATGGTTGGTACATTCCTTGGGGCGACGGTCCGGCTCGTCACTTACATCGTGAGTTTGTTGATTCGTATTATAACGACAGACTTCCTTATATAGGAACGGCTTTCGTGGAGATGAAAATCATGACGGCTCCATACGTCACTGATATGTGGGGGGAAAACGGCGCGTTACGTTGGAATATGTATTGTATCAATATCTTAGGTGATGTGGCGGTATGTCCTTGGCTCGATGAGCCTTTCATTCCTGAAGTGAGATACGACTTAGCTCTCCAACAAGGAACGACATCGACAAAAATATTTGTTAATAAAAACAATGCCGCTCAAAGTAACTTCCGTTGCAGTCTTTTCCATGGTGATGAATTGCTCGCCTTCGGAATGACAGACGAAAACGGAGAAGCAGAACTTCTGTTTGAAGAGCCTCTCAACGTCGTCGGTACAATGAAACTTATCGTTACCGGACCTAACGCTTGGCATCAGACTTATGATGTCGTAGGATTGAATGATGAGACGGCTTTTGTTTTCGCCGATGAAGTCGTTATCGCTGATGATAATGATAATGGCTATATTGACTTTAATGAAGATATTAACATAAATTTAGAGTTCTATAATGCGGGATTGGTAGGCGTTGATAATGTAACATCTACGTTGACAACTACTTCACAGGATTATGTGGAACTGATGAATACAAACCTCAACATAGGCTCAATGAACGCTAACTCATCGAAGACTTTCGATAATGCATTCTCTTTTAAAGTCAAGGACAATGTGCCGAATCAGCAATATATTTTCTTTACGATAACAAATACAGATGGAGAGAATGTATGGTCGCAAGATTTGGTATATAGAGTACAAGCTCCTGTATTTGATATTGTTGACCTTGAGTATAACGACAATATGGGTAATAATAATGGTTTTGTTGATGCCGGTGAGACGATAGAGATAGATTTCAGGATAAAGAATATCGGTGACAGTAGAAGCGAAGAAATTGTTGTAGAAGGAAGTTCATCAAATCAAAATGTTACGTTTGAAGAAAGTAGTGTTAGCTTAAATGCCCTAAATGCAGATCAGGTCACTGTGTCAAGTCTGATTATCAATATTGATGAGAATACTCCTGACGGTGAGCAGCTTGTCGTCAATATAGATATCAAATCAAGCGGATATGAACTTCATGAAGAACTTAAATTTACCGTAGGAACTCTTAAAGAAGATTTTGAAACAGGAAATTTCTCACATCTCAACTGGACGTTTGATAATGACTTACCATGGACTATCACAGATTCTCAGTCATATTCAGGTGATTATTGTGCCGAGTCAGGACATATTGAAGATAATGAGATATCATCAATGCTTATTGAAATTGAAAACTCATCAGAAGGAGAGGTGTCGTTCCGTTATAAATTGTCTACTCAGAGTAATGACTTTTTGGTATTCTATATCGATGGTGAGATGCAAGACAGATGGTGTGGCGAGACTGATTGGGAATATGCAAGTTACGATGTCCCAGCTGGCACCCACGTCTTTGAATGGCGTTATGATAAGAGTCCAAACGGTTCTTCAGGAGAAGACCGTTGTTGGGTCGACGACATAGTGTTCCCTGGGAATAGTGTTGTTTTAGGTGTTGAGACATTAACCGAAAAGAAAAACTCTCATGTATATCCTAATCCTGCAAATAATTACATAATTGTTGAAGGTTCGGATATTCAGGAAGTCGAGATTTTCGATATGATGGGAAGAAAACTTATCTCACATAAAGCAGAGAATTCTTCAACGATTGATGTCAGCGCTCTTTCAAGTGGTATTTATTTAGTCCGTACAATAGACGCAGATAACAATATCTCAATGCAAAAAATTATTAAGAAATAACGTAGAGATGCCGCATGGCATCTCTTTTCTAAAATTCTAAAATTCCAGAATTCTAAAGTTCAAAAAAAGTATGTTGTTTTCTCAGATTGTAGGTCACGAAGATATTAAAGCTAAGCTCATTCAGAGTGTGAAGGAGAATCGTGTAGCTCATGCGCAGCTTTTCTTAGGTCAGGAAGGAACCGGTAAGTTGGCGTTGGCTATAGCATACGCTCAGTATATCAACTGCTCCAATAAAGGTGAATATGACAGCTGCGGTGAATGTCCTTCTTGTAAGAAATACAATGCTTTGGCTCATCCTGACCTGCATTTTGTCTTTCCTAATACTACAAATAAAAACGTAAAGAAAGACCCGGAATCGGATCTGTTTCTGACAGAATGGCGAGAATATCTTGAGAAATGTGATTGCTATGCGGATTTGTCGTCGTGGTATAACGCTCTCGACGTGGAAAATAAACAAGGAGCGATAAATGTACGTGACTCCGCAACGATAATGAGAAAACTAAATCTCAAGTCATACGAAGCGGAATATAAGGTCGCGATAATATGGATGGCTGAGAAACTCAACATACAGGCAGCCAATAAATTGCTGAAACTCTTAGAAGAACCTTCGGAGAAAACATTGTTTATCTTAGTCTCAGAGAATCAGGATGAGATATTGACGACGATACGCTCACGTACCGTCTTGATGAAAATACCGAAGTTAAGCCTTGTCGAGGTACAAAACGCTCTCGTCGAGAAATTCCATTGCGACACTATTGCTGCTCGTAACGCCGCTACTCTCGCTAACGGCAACTGGATTCTCGCACAACGTTTCGTCAGCGACTATGAAGATGAAAAGCTTTATTTTCAATGCTTTCAGAAGTGGATGCGCTATTGCTTCAGATTCAGTGCCTCAGAACTCATCGACTTCATCGCCAACGACATCAAATCTCTTGGCAGAGAGAAACAAAAGGAGTTCCTCGCCTACGGACTTAATTTCTTTCATAATGCCTTGATGATGAATAATGGGCTGAGAGACAATGTTATGCTTCCCGATGATGAGAAAGCTTTCCTGAACAACTTCGCTCCTTTCATCTCAAACAATAACATAGATATGATTTCTGAACTCTTCGAGGAAAGCATCAACCAGATTGAGAGAAATGGAAACGCCTCTATAATATTCATGGATAATAGCTTTAAAATCTTTAATTATTTTAAAATGAAGTGATGAAGAAGATTACAAAGATTTCATTGGCGATTCTTAGCGGACTTCTTGTCGCGGCGGCATGGCCTACTCGTGGCTTCACACCTCTGATATTCATCGCTTTCGTTCCACTGATTTTTCTACAGGATTATATCGGTGACGACAGCAATGACGATAAAGGTAATATATTCGGACTTTCTTTTCTTACGTTTTTAGTATGGAACAGTCTCACTACGTGGTGGGTCTGGAATAGCACCGCCGCTGGAGCTGTAGCTATGTTGTTGCTTAACAGTGGTTTCATGGCGACGACATTCTGGCTTTATCATTATACAAGAAAAAGAATCTTCAACAATAAAAAAGGTTTCTTCCTTCTGATACTGTTTTTCCTCGCCTTTGAGAATCTGCATCTTAACTGGCAACTCAACTGGCCTTGGCTCAATATAGGAAACGTGTTCTCTCACAATCATACCTGGATTCAGTGGTATGAATTTACAGGAATAGCTGGAGGAACACTATGGGTGCTTCTCGCTAACATATTGGCGTATAAAGCGATTAAAGGACAACTGACAAAAGACAACAGACAACAGTCATTAATAAATGTATCGTTGTTTATTGCGGTTATTCTTATTCCTATTATTATAAGTAAGATAATGTATAAATCTTACGAAGAGAAAGGTGAGGAAGTGGAAGTCGTTGTGGTGCAACCTAATATTGATCCTTGGAATGAGGAGTTTAATCTTTCCGCCAAGGAGATACTGATGCGTAACTTCGATCAGGCAGAACCTCTGATGACGGAGAATACACGTTTCGTTGTTAGTCCGGAGTCGTCCATTCATGAGAATATATGGTTAGATAAACTTGATTATTATTATTCTATCAAGAATCTAAGATTGTTTTCGAGGAATTATAATGACGTTGCATACGTGATAGGAGCGAGCACCTTAGGCATGGTGCCTGATGGAGAGGAAGACGATTTCGCCGCACGTAAATTTTATGATGCCGATGAATACTATTATTCTTATAATACCGCTTTCTTAATAAAAGATTCAGCTGAGATACAATATCATCAGAAGTCGAGGCTTACGCCAGGTGTGGAGATGATGCCATCGTGGTGGTTCTTGCGTCCGCTGAAAAACTTCGCTATCGACCTCGGCGGAACGGTAGGTACTTTGAAATCTGAAGATAAGGCGACGGTCTTAACTCACACGATAAGTCAACAGACAACGGACAACGGACAACAGTCTCTATCTACCAAAGAATACAAGGTGGCAACTCTGATTTGTTACGAATCGGTCTTCGGCGGTTATGTCACTGAGTTTGTGCGTAATGGAGCTAACCTTATCTTCGTAATAACTAATGACGGTTGGTGGGGCGACACTCCGGGACATCGTCAGCATTTTGAGATGTCGAAACTCAGAGCTATAGAGAACCGTCGTTCAATAGCACGTTCGGCTAATACCGGAATATCAGGATTCATAAACCTTAGAGGTGATGTCGTTGAACATACAAACTATTGGGAACCGACGGCTTTACGTAACAATATGGTTGTTAATGACGACGTTACATTCTACTCGCAACATGGCGACTATATATACAGAATAGCGTCTTTTCTCGCAGTGATAATTATGTGTTTCACTTTTGTAATTTCAATTTTAAGAAAGAGATGACAACATTAAGTTTAGCTCCATTTCAAGGGATAACAGATTCGGTTTATCGCAATCTTTACAAGAAATATTTCTCAGGAATAGATAAGTTCTATACGCCGTTTTTTACTGGTATTCATAAAGATAACAGCAGAAGTCTGAGAGGCGAGGAGATAGACGTTAATTTTAATGACGTAAATACTCTTACGCCACAGATTCTTGGTAACGATGCTGATGAGATCGTGCGTTTCGCAAATCAATGTCAGGCAATGGGTTATAAGGAGATAAATCTTAATATGGGATGTCCGTTCCCGAGAGTCGCCAACAAGACAAGAGGCTGCGGTCTCATGGCGGAACCTCAGAAAGTGAAAGAGATTCTCGATAAGGTCTTTAATAATATCGAGATTAAATTCAGCTTGAAATGTCGTCTCGGTTATTATAAAGATACTGAGATTGATGAACTTATAGATTGTTTTAACGACTATCCTTTCAGTGAGATAATAATTCATCCGAGAATAGGAAAACAGCTTTATACGGGAACAGCCGACGTTGACAGATTCGCGGAAATAGCTCATTCGATAAAACGTCCTTTGGTGTATAACGGTGATATTTTCTCTGTCGATGATTTTAGAAGGATAAGTGAGAAATTACCTTCAGTGTCGATGTTTATGTTAGGAAGAGGATTGCTGACAAATCCGTTCCTCGCCGATGAGATAAAAGGTAAATCTTTTGATTATGAAGAGAAAAGAAAGATACTGCATCATTTTGTGGTCTCGCTTTATCTCGAACGTCTGCGTCATGCCGGAGGAAGTCCTAAAATAATTGGCTGCATGAAGGAACTATGGTCTTATATGATGAACTCTTTCGAAGATCCGCAGAATGTTTGGCGTAAGATAAAGAAGATAAACAATTTGGATGTTTATGAAGAAACAGTGGAACTTATCTTCAGAGACGAGAGGCTTATTTCTAATTCATAATTCATAATGCATAATTCATAATTATGAGGAAAATACTTGTAATAAGATTTAGCTCCATCGGCGATATTGTTCTGACGACACCTGTGATTCGTTGCCTCAAGAAGCAGATCCAGGATGCGGAGATCCATGTTCTGACGAAAAAGAAATTCGCTAATCTATATAAGACAAACATATATATCAATAAGGTATATGAATATGACGATTCTCTTAAAAAGAATATTGAAGAGCTTAAGTTGGAGAATTACGATTATGTCGTTGATTTGCAGAAGAACAAACGTAGCGTAAGAGTGACACGCGCCTTAGGTCGACCTCATGCATCTTTCCCGAAACTCAATTTCAGGAAGTTCTTGCTCTCTACATTTAAGATCGACATAATGCCGGATGTTCATATCGTAGACAGATATTTCAAAGCCGTCGAGAAGTTGAACGTAAGGAATGATTTCTATGGACTTGATTTTTTTATTTCTGATAAGAATAATTTTCCAATATCAGAATTGCCCGTAGAATTTCAAAATGGATATTACGCTTTTGTGATAGGCGGAACGTATAAAACCAAGATCTTACCTCCGGTTAAGATAGCTGAAGTCTTAAAGAAAATTAATAAACCCGTTATCCTTCTCGGAGGTCCCGATGATGTTGAAAGAGCGGAAGAGATTATTTCATTGGTCAACGGACAACCGACAACAGACAACGGAGACATTAATTCCCAGATTCAAAAAGACTCTCAGGTTTTCAGATTTTCAGATTTTCAGATTCAAAAAGACTCTCAGGTTTTCAGATTCTCAGATTCTCAGATTCAAAAAGACTCTCAGATTTTCAGATTCTCAGATTTTCAGATTTTAAATCTCGTTGGAAGGATAAATCTTGAGCAGTCGGCATCGATTGTCAAGAATGCGGATTCTGTTTTGACTAACGATACAGGTCTGATGCATATTGCTGCTGCGTTTCATAAGAATATCGTCTCCGTCTGGGGCAATACCGTTCCAGAATTAGGAATGTATCCATATCTTCCGAAAGAGCCGGAGAAATGTCATATCATTGAATGTAAAGACGTGAGATGTCGTCCGTGCAGCAAGTTAGGATTCAAGGAATGTCCGAAGAAACATTTCCGTTGTATGATGGAGATTGATACGGATAGGGTCGCTGAATCTATCATTTTGAAAAAACATTGTCTGTAGTCTGTTGACTTTTCTTATATTTGTAGTTCTAAATTTAAATATATAAATTCACGAGTCACCTTAAAACTTATCGTCATGAATATCTTAGACATCATCATCGGAATCGTCCTGCTGCTTTTCGCTTTTGCGGGATTAAGAAAAGGGCTGATCATTGAGGCATTTTATTTAGCATCAATAATAGTAGGAATATACGGAGCCATGTACTTCTCCGATGCGATGTCGGAATGGCTTTCCGAACTCATCAACGTGGCACCGGAGTATCTCGCTCTAATAGCATTCATCATAACATTCATCGTCTTTATGATTATAATCAGAATGTTAGGAAGGATTATCAGCGGGTTAGTAGAGGCGATACATTTGGGATTCATCGACAAGATAGGAGGCTTCGTATTTGGCATCATCAAAGGAGCCTTGCTGTTGAGCATCCTCATTATGGTGTTGAATATCTTCAGTGACGGTGAGATCATCAACAGAGATACGAGAAAAGATTCGGCATTGTATCCTCATATAGAGAATATAGCCAACACATTGTACAAGAACCACGAACTTATCGAGGAGTCGATGGAAAAAAGTTTTGATAAAGGCAAGGATTTCTTTGAAGAAGGATTTGATAAAATAGAAGATGTAGTAGAAACAAGTTTAACCAAATAAGAATCATACATGAAGAAAATAGCAGTAATTTTAGGCGGTTGCGGAACGAAAGACGGTTCCGAAATCAATGAGACTGTGACATTGTTGCTCGCTCTCGACCAACACGGCGTGAAGTACCAATGTTTCGCTCCCGACAGAAATCAGTATCAGGTCATAAATCACCTCACCGGGGAAACTGTCGATGAAGAACGTAATATGATTGTTGAGGCAGCACGTATCGTCCGTGGCGAGATCCTACCTCTGACAGAATTTAACGCCGATGATTTCGACGGATTGGCGATACCGGGAGGAGCAGGAATAGCAAATAATCTCTTCACATATTTCACCGACGGAATGCAGATGACGGTGCTTCCTGAAGTAAGAGACGCTATCGTCGCTGTTCATAAACAAAACAAACCTATAGCAGCGATGTGCATAGCTCCTGTGCTGCTCGCTAACGTATTAGACGACATAACGATCACCTTAGGCGACGAAAACTGCAGACCTGCAAGAGACATCCTCAATATGGGTGCTCATCATCAGGCAACGAAAAACGGCGAAGTGGCCTGCGACTTGAAAAACAAAATATTCACCACACCTTGTTTTATGCTCGACGCAACCTTGAAAGACATTTACGAGGGAGCATACAATATGGTGAAAGAATTTGTCAAGAACTTAGATTAACACATTGGAAATTATCGTCACGACACATATTGTCGCAGCGAATATCAACGACTCCAAGGAAGACTTGCCTAACAATTCGTTAAGTTGTCTTCCTTGGTATTTTTTCAGTTTAATGAAAACGCTCAACGAATAAACAATAAAAGGTATGACTGCAATAGCCCACACCTTGTAGTCGCATATATCTCTGAGGAAATAGAATCCTAACGCACAAGCGATCAGGGGATTCAACAGAAATACAGTTGTCATAAATCTCTTTCCGAACAAACCTACAGTAGTAACCTTGTTATGAAGTTTATCTTCTTCTTCGTCACGAATGTTATTCACAATTAACAATTCATCTACCACGAGTCCCATGGCGAGACCTGCCGCTATAATCTCAAGATCTATGCTTTTTGTTAAAATATAATAAGTAAAAGTAACCGGGACTATCCCGAAGAATAATATCACCGCTACATCACCGAGAGCGTTATACGACAACGGGAGAGGTCCTAAAGAATAACAAAATGCCGCCGCTATAATTATCAATCCGAAAGGTAACAAAATCCATCCTCCCCAATATATGAGAGGTAATCCAACCAAAAGACATAAGGTGGCGGATATTGTTATCGCCCTCAACATCTCTTTTGGAGATATTTCGCCACTCACCAACTTCCTGTCTTTACCTAAGCTGTTTTCATTATCGCTACCTGTCTTGAAGTCGGCATAGTCGTTAACAAGGTTTGATGTAGCTTGCGCCAATACCGCGAAGAGAAGACATAGTAATGCGGGCAACCAATTCACGTAACCTTCACTAAAAGCTATCGCTGCCGACATCACTACCGTTGCCATCGATACAAAGAACGAATAAGGTCTTGCAGCATGGAACCACTTTTTTATACTTGCTATCATTATTTTTTATTTGCAAAAATAACTCATTTACGAACAAGTGTGTATACATGAATCAAAATTTTGATACTTATTCACTTTTTGTTTTTATTCATATTAATGTACGGAAAAAAATCTTATCTTTGTCGCTTATTAAAAAAATATATAAATATCGATATATGAAAGGCTCTTACAGAGAATATAAGAATCTGAACCTTACACAAATAGCAAAAGAGGTTCGTAAATACTGGGAAGAGAATGACGTCTTCCAGAAGAGTTTAGACAACCGTAAAGATGGACCGGCATACGTATTCTACGAAGGTCCACCGTCAGCAAACGGAACTCCAGGTATCCACCACGTGATGGCTCGTACCATTAAAGACATCTTCTGCCGTTATCAGACTTTGAAAGGCAAGAAAGTATCGCGTAAAGCCGGCTGGGACACCCATGGTCTTCCTGTAGAACTCGGAGTGGAAAAGAAACTCGGTATCACTAAAGAAGACATCGGCGTCAAGATAAGCGTCGACGAATATAACAAGGCTTGCCGCGAAGAAGTCATGAAATATAAAGACTTATGGGACGAACTTACTCGTACCATGGGTTATTGGGTCAACCTTGACGATCCTTATATCACATTCAAAAACGAATATATCGAGACCTTATGGTATCTACTCTCAGTGATTTACAAAAAAGGTCTTCTCTATAAAGGCTACACAATACAACCTTATTCCCCGGCAGCCGGTACAGGTTTAAGCTCACACGAACTTAACATCCCTGGTTGCTACCGCGACGTTAAAGACCTCACATGTACAGCATTGTTCCGCGTCAAGGCTGAACAAACAACAATAAAGGCAAATCCTTTCGGCGTTGACGTTCCTTTCAACAGCATCCAAATAGCAGCATGGACAACAACACCATGGACCTTACCATCAAACACAGCATTGTGCGTCGGCAACGGCATCGACTATAACCTCGTAAAATCTGTAAATCCAGTAAGCGGCGAACTCGCTTATTTCGTAGTAGCAACTCCATTGATGGGTTCGTTCTTCCCAAGCGAGGCAGAAAAACCATCATTCGAAGATTATAAAGTCGGCGACAAGAAGCTTCCTTACGAAGTACTCGGAACATGCAAGGGTAAGGACTTGGTTGGTTTGGAATATGAACAACTCATCCCTTGGGTTAATCCAGGTGAAGGCGCATTCCGCGTGATACATGGTGACTACGTCAGTACAGAAGACGGTACAGGTATCGTTCACATCGCTCCTACTTTCGGTGCCGACGACGACCGCGTAGCAAAACAAAGCGGCATACCTCCTCTCCAGATGATCGACAAAGACGGCAAAGCTCAGCCAATGGTTGACAAGACCGGTAAGTTTTTCAAGATAGAAGACTTAGACGAAGAATTTGTAAATAACTTCATGAACGTTGAGGCATATCGTCCTTACGCAGGTCAGTTCGTAAAGAATGCTTTCGACCCAACAAAGACAGAGAAAGACAAATCATTAGACGTCGACATCGTCGTATTGTTAAAAGAAGAAGGCAAGCTCTTCAAGAGCGAGAAACATACTCACAACTATCCACACTGCTGGCGTACCGACAAACCTGTTCTCTATTATCCATTAGACAGCTGGTTCATCCGCAGCACCGCTCTTAAAGACAGAATGATAGAACTTAACAAGACCATCAACTGGAAACCTGAAGCAACAGGTAGCGGACGTTTCGGAAATTGGTTAGAGAACTTAGTCGACTGGAACTTATCACGTTCACGTTATTGGGGAACTCCACTTCCAATCTGGAGAACAGAAGACGGCACAGAAGAAGTTTGTATCGGCAGCGTAGCTGAACTCCGCGAGAGAATCGACGAAGCAGTGAAAGCCGGTTTCATGACAGAGAACCCTTACGCTTCAGAAGATTATAACAGCTTCGATTTACACAGACCTTATATAGACAACGTAATATTAGTCTCATCCGACGGAAGAAAGATGTTCCGTGAGCCAGACCTCATCGACGTTTGGTTCGATTCAGGTGCAATGCCTTACGCACAGATACATTATATGGGCGAAGAAGGCAAACTCAACGACGAGACATTCCCGGCAGACTTCATCGCAGAAGGCGTCGACCAAACACGTGGATGGTTCTTCACATTACACGCCATCGCTACCATGATTTCAGATTCTGTCTCATACAAGACTGTCATCTCTAACGGTTTGGTATTAGACAAGAACGGCAACAAGATGTCGAAACGACTCGGCAACGCCGTCGACCCATTTGAAGCGATAGAGAAATACGGCGCCGACGCAGTACGTTGGTACATGATAACAAACTCACAACCTTGGGACAATCTTAAATTTGACGAAGAAGGCGTTGACGAGGTTCGCCGCAAATTCTTCGGAACATTATATAACACATACGCATTCTTCGCATTGTACGCTAATATCGATAAGTTCGACTTCTCGGAGGCTGAGATACCTTACGAAGAACGCCCTGAAATTGACAGATGGATTTTATCAGAATTAAATTCTTTGATAGAAGAAGTCAACGAGGATTATCAAAACTACGAACCAACAAAAGCAGGTCGTGCGATAGCAGAATTCGTCGACGCTCACTTGAGCAACTGGTACGTACGTCTCTCACGCCGTCGTTTCTGGAAGAGCGATGCCTCTGCAGATAAGACCTCAGCATATCAGACATTATACACATGTTTGAATGTCATAGCTAAGATTGCAAGTCCGATAGCACCATTCTTCTCAGAAAGATTGTATCAAGATTTGAATGCCGCTACAGGTCGTGAAGTTGCAGAATCAGTACACCTCACCGATTTCCCGGTTGCCGACAAGAACTTAATCAATAAAGATTTGGAAGAAAGAATGGAGATGGCACAGCTCTCCTCATCGATGGTATTGTCGTTGAGAAAGAAAGCCAACATCCGTGTTCGTCAACCTTTGTCAAAGATTATGATCCCTGTCAAGTCAGATAAATTCCTCGAACAATTCAAGAAAGTGGAACAACTCATACTCTCAGAAGTCAACGTCAAGGAAATAGAATATCTGACAGCTGATAAAAATATCTTGGTAAAGAAAGTGAAGCCAAACCTCAGAAACTTAGGTCGTCGTTATGGCAAGATGATAAAACAGATAACACAGTTCTTCGCGGAGATAGACCAAGAGACAATCAGAACATTGGAGAACGTCGGTTATTTGGACGTGACCTTAGAGGGACAGGAATTACATCTCGAGTTGTCGGATGCTATCATCACAACAGAAGACATTCCAGGTTGGGCAGTAGCCACACAAGATGATTCGACAGTAGCGTTAGACATCACTATAACTCCTGAATTAGCAGAAGAGGGTTTGGCAAGAGAGATCATCAACAGAATCCAGAACATGAGAAAAGACGCCGACTTCGAGGTTACTGACAATATCATCCTGACAATAGAAAAGAACGACAATATTAATGATGTAGTGAAGAAATATGAAGAATATATCTGTTCGGAGACTTTAGCTACATTGAATATGACAGACAATATAGGCGAAGATATTGAAGCATTAGAGCTTATCGACAATATTTCTGTTAAAATAAAAATAGACAAAAAATAAGTTTTTTTCTTGTGTTTAATGAATAATGTTACTAACTTTGACAACTATAAATTGTTCAACTAAAAATTGACGCTATGGAAGAAAACATAAACAATCAAGACAGAGTAAGATACTCTGACGAGGAGCTCGAAGAGTTCAAGGAATTGATTTTAGAGAAATTGGCGAGAGCTCGTAAAGACCTTGAAATGTTGAACGACAATGTATCTCGTAACGGCAACAACGCTAACGATACCGCACCGACTTTTAAGGTTTTGGAAGAAGGTTCTAATGTTTTGTCGAAAGAAGAGAACAGTCAGTTAGCTGCTCGTCAGTACAAGTACATTCAGAATTTGGAGAACGCATTGATACGTATAGAGAACAAGACATACGGTGTATGTCGCATGACAGGCAAATTGATTCCTAAGGAGAGATTGCGTGCTGTGCCTCATGCAACATTAAGCGTTGAAGCAAAAATGGGACAGAAGAAGTAATGAAGAAACCTCTTATAGTCATTTTCATAGTCTTGCTTATCGACCAGATCTCTAAGTTTTGGGTTAAGCTGAGCATGACTATAGGTGAGAGTATTCCTGTATTTGGGGATTGGTTTCAGATTTATTTCATAGAGAACAACGGTATGGCTTTTGGCTGGGAGTTTGGAGCGGAGTTCGGTAAGATCGCGCTCGGAGTTTTCAGGATAATAGCTGTAGCGTTGTTTTTTTATCTCCTGTATTATCTTAGCAAGAAGAAGATTAAGTTCGGTCCTTTGTTCGGCATCTCGCTCATCACAGCTGGAGCTCTTGGCAACATCATCGACGGTATGTTTTACGGAATGATATTCGGTGAGAGCACCTTCACACAGGTAGCCACATTATTCCCCGACGGAGGTGGTTATGCTGGTTTCATGCAAGGCAAGGTGGTAGATATGCTTTATTTCCCGCTCTTTACCTTCCCGGAATGGATGCCACTCGTAGGCGGACAGATATTCTTCAGCCCTATCTTTAATATAGCCGACAGCGCGATAACAATAGGATTCTTATACCTGCTGATATTCCAGTGGGATTTCTTAAAAAACATCGACAATATTGATATCTTGACAAATATAGAAAAAACAGAAGACAACAACTCATAAAATATATAACCATGAGTGAAGAAAAATATGGTCATATAGTACAGATCATCGGACCTGTTATCGACGTGGCGTTCGACAATGAATCGCTGCTGCCTAATCTCTTAGACGCTCTTGAAATAGAGAAAGCTAACGGAGACAAGATTATCACGGAAGTACAACAAGACATCGGGGAAAACACCATGCGCACCATCGCCATGGATTCTACCGACGGACTTCGCAGAGGCATGAAAGTACGCTGTTTGGGTGCGCCTATCTCCATGCCAACAGGCGAACAAGTTAAAGGACGACTCTTCAACGTAATCGGCGACTCTATCGACGGATTGAAGAAGGTGGAATCGACAAAACGTAACAGCATTCATCGTGAGCCTCCTAAATTCGAGAATCTGTCGACTCAACAAGAAGTGCTCTTTACGGGTATCAAGGTCATCGACTTGATCGAGCCTTACGCTAAAGGTGGTAAGATCGGTCTTTTCGGAGGTGCAGGCGTAGGAAAGACAGTTCTCATCATGGAGTTGATTAATAATATCGCCAAGTCATATTCTGGAATGTCTGTCTTTGCCGGTGTTGGTGAACGTACACGCGAAGGTAACGACTTATTAAGAGAGATGCTTGAGTCGGGTGTCATCAAATATGGTGACGAATTTATGAAATCTATGGAAGAAGGCGGATGGGATTTAAACAAGATCGACTATAAAGAATTAGAGAAGTCGCAGGCGACTCTCGTTTTCGGACAGATGAACGAGCCTCCTGGAGCACGTGCCAGAGTAGCGTTGAGCGGTCTTACCATGGCGGAATATTTCCGCGATGGCGACGGCGAGACTGAAGGTCGTGACATCTTGTTCTTCATCGACAATATCTTCCGTTTCACTCAGGCTGGTTCCGAGGTGTCGGCACTCCTCGGTCGTATGCCTTCCGCCGTAGGTTATCAGCCTACATTGGCGTCAGAGATGGGTCTCATGCAAGAAAGAATCACCTCGACTAAAAACGGTTCCATCACCTCGGTACAGGCTGTCTACGTCCCTGCCGACGACTTGACCGACCCAGCTCCAGCAACGACATTCGCCCACTTGGACGCTACCACAGTTCTTAGCCGTAAGATCTCTGAGTTGGGTATCTATCCCGCTGTCGACCCTCTCGAATCGACATCAAGAATCTTGGCTCCTAACATCGTAGGTGAAGAACACTACAACACAGCCCAACGAGTTAAAAATATACTCCAACGTTATAAAGAACTGCAAGACATCATCGCAATTCTCGGTATGGACGAATTGTCGGAAGAAGATAAACTTACAGTAAGCCGTGCACGTCGTGTACAACGTTTCTTGTCACAGCCTTTCCACGTAGCTGAACAGTTCACTGGAATGAAAGGCGCATTCGTAAGCATAGAAGACACCATCAGAGGCTTCAATATGATTATGGACGGCGAAGTTGACCAATATCCTGAAGCTGCCTTCATGATGGTCGGAACTATAGAAGAAGCTATCGAAAAAGGAAAGAAGTTGATTAACAGTTAACAATTAACAATTAACAATTAACAATTGACAGTTAACAGTTAATAATTATATAGGCGTGTCAATGATTCCAAGAAAGATATGCGAGCATTGACACGTCTAATTAAAATTGAAAATTGAAAACAGAAAATTATGAACTTAACAATCATAACGCCTGATAAACAAATCTTCGAGGGAGAGGCCGACTTGGTTCAGTTGCCTGGTATCGACGGATTGTTCGAGATATTGAACAACCACGCTCCGATGATAGCGGCTCTTAAAGAAGGAAAAGTTAAAATCGGCAATAAGAATAATTTTCAATACATTGAAATCAAAGGAGGCGTGGCAGAAGTTATGAATAACAAGATACTTGTGCTTGCAGACTGATTAATTCATAATTCATAATGCATAATGCATAATGCATAATTCATAATTTCTTTATCTTATGATTTGGATAGTGATGCCTATTCTGATTGTCCTGATGTTTCTGTTGGGCACAGATTTGAACAAAGATTCTTTTACTAATGTTGCTCGTAATCCGCGTGCCGTTATCATAGGAATGACGGGACAATTGTTAATTCTGCCGGTGATTGCCTTTGTTTTAGCTTGTCTCTTGAAATTACCTCCAGTATATTTCATGGGAATAATGCTGATAGCCTGCTGCCCCGGTGGAAGTTCCTCCAACGTATTCTCCATGTTGGCAAAAGGCGACGTGGCTCTCTCTGTCACACTAACAGCGATAAGCAGTATCGTCACCATGTTCACGATTCCTGCCATAATGGAGTTCGTCTCTAACTTCGTCTCAGAACAAAGCGGCATCGACATCAATCTGCCTTTCGGAAAACTCATCGTACAAAACATAGTGCTACTTTTCGTACCCCTGATATTGGGAATCTTGTTCAGAAAATTCTATCCCGATACAGCCGCTAAGGTGAACAAGATATTAGGTAAGTTAGCCTTCCCTGCTCTAATGACTTTAGCCTTAATATTCTTCCTCCAATATACTGAAGAAATCAAAGCCAACTTCGCTGTACTCGGAATCACAATCACGGTATTGATATTAGCCGCGATGTTATGCAGTTCCCTGTTATCTCGACTTACAAAATCTAACACGGCCGTAAGAAGGACTATCGTCATTGAAGTAGGTATGCAAAACGCGGCGCAAGCCATCTCCATAGCGAGTTCTCCTTTTATCTTCAACAACGGCGAGATGGCGTTACCAGCGATAATCTACGCACTCCTCATGAATGTGATACTTCTGATCTACGTCGCAGTGGTGAAAAAATCTTAGAAACTGAAAATCTGAGAATCTGAAAATCTGAGAGTCTGGAACTCTAAAATTCTAAAGTTCCAGAATTCTAAAGTTCTAAAATCACATTCCCGCTCCGGGATTCTGCATCTCACCGCCTCCCGTCTGTGCGTGACGTTCTAACTCCATCTTACCGAAACGGAACACCATGCCGGCACTGATAGAACGGCTGTTATACTTGAACGAGCTGTAGGATTGATAATACGGATTCGTTATATTGTTATCCCATTTGTTCCAGTTGAAAATGTCGTTTACGTTGATATGAACCGACATCTTTCTGTCGAAGAAATCGGCACGGATTCCACAGTTGATGGAATAGTTGGCGTGACGTTCTGCAAAGAGCGACTTCTGAGGCGAACGATAGTTACCAGAGGCGTGAATCTCTAACTTGTTCCATAACTTAGTCCAGAGGTTAAGACGTGCGCTATAAACTATCGAGTTGTCCTTGATGACTTCGTTATTCAGTTTGTCGAACATCGTTTCGTAATAGTAGTTATATACATTAGCGTACAATCTCATGTTAAACATGCCGGTAGGACGGTAAGTGACGTTAGCTTCCAAACCAGTTCTCGACGATTTTCCCACATTGACGGGATAAGAATATTGGACATAACGTCCGAAGAAATCATCATAAATCACGTCACTGATATTATCGACAGTGTTCTTAGAATCTCTGTAATAAGCAGTCAGGCCGACGGAACCGAATCTGTTCCAATATTTTGTCCATCCTCCTTCAACGGAGTTGGTGTATGTCGGCAGAAGGTCAGGATTTCCTGTAGAGTAAGATTCTGTGGAATAGAACTTAAAGCTTGTAAGGTTTCTCGGATTTGGCGGGGCGATACGGCGCGAATAGCTCATGCTGAAGTTATGCATCGACTGTGTCCTATATGAAAGATGTATTGAAGGACGCCAGTTGAGATAGTCTTTTGTAATATTGCTTTCTTCGTATCCCGAGATGTTATTCCATATTCTCTCATATTCCATTCTGACACCTGGTTTTAAGACGAAGTTACCCCATTTCTGTTGGACGGTAAGGTAGACATCATATTCATGCGAGCCGACTTCTCTGTCGTAACTTCTCATAATGTCGTTCACATAAACGTCGCCGTTAAGCGTGTCGTAATCTATATAATAATTGTCGGGACTATATTCGTAAGATGCGCCCAATCCTATCTCGCCGTTTTCTGAATAAGGCAGCGAATAATCCAAGTTGACGCCATATCCGACATCGTTATAATCGGTAAGTTCCCTATAGTCGACATTCATCCAAGTCTGCGTCTCGTATGTCTGCTTGTTATAATCGTTGCTGTAACCATCCGACAGGTTGCCTGTCATTCTGAGGCTGATGTTATGACCTTCGTTATTAAACTTATGCATATATTGCAGACCGGCGTGATAGAACTGGTTAAGTCCGTCAGAATTCCCGTAAGTCTCATAATGATACATTCCCGAATCTTGCATATATTCGTGACGGAACGTTTCGTTAAAACTTTCGCTGCTGTTAGCATGAGGCCATCCTCCGATCCACACGCCGATAGTGTTCATCGTATCTATATTATAATCGAAGTTGATATTGAAGCCTCCGCCGAAGTTGTTGGAGAAGCTCTCTCCGTCGTATGTGGTATGGTTGGTGATGTCGAAGTTATTATCGTAAGAGGTACTGTAACCGTTATTGTAATTCTTCCATCTTGAGTATGAACCGCTGAGGAAGAGGTTAAGCGACACCTTTTCGTTAGCCCATACGTAAGAAGCCCATGGAGATACATTAGGAGCAGATGACGCTCTTGCCCCGAAGCTAAGAAACTGGTTCTTTTTTATTTTGGAATTGGTGACGATATTAATGATGCCGCCGTCACTGTTTGATGAATAACGAGCTGAAGGATTGGTGATGACTTCTATTCTTTCGAGAGCGTTGGCTGGCATCTGCTGCAGATATGTTTTCAGGTTCTCTTCGTTAAGGTTGGAAGGCTGTCCGTTGATCCATACTTCCACGGAAGATACGCCGCGTAATGTGATGTTACCTTCAACGTCTACTTCCACACCAGGGGCGTTCTGAAGAGCGTCGGAGACCGTACCTGTCTGCACGCTCGGATCTTCGCTTACATTATATAATGTTTTCTCTCCTTCGTTACTGAACAGCGGGCGTTTCTCGACGATAACCACCTCATCTAAGGTAGTACTGCCTGGTTTCATCTTTACTACACCCATATCTAAGTCGGCATTGACATCTATGATCTTCTTCATGGATTCATAACCTATTGATGAAACGAAGAATATATATTTACCGTTCGGGACATGTTCTAATTTAAAAAGTCCCACCTCATTAGATGAAGTGCCCGATACAAATACAGAGTCGGTGGCGCGCATAAGACCGACATTGACAAAGGGAAGTTTCTCGTTGTTCAAACTGTCGACCAACACTCCACTGACGTTGTTTTGTGAAAAAAGAAATCCCATTTGTAAGAACAAGATTGTAAATAATAAATATGCCCGTTTCATAACAGATAATTTAATTTGAAAAGTTTTTTTTGCATATTTTGTAACGAAACTTTTATAGAAAAGTTGCATGAAAATATTCGCCCAAAGATAAATCAATTTTTATTCCATATTTAACTTATTTTTTGCGACTGAAGCATTTTTTCAAAAAACTAAAATTTTTCTTCATTTATTCAAAAATTTTTGCTTAATTTTGTATTGTCAATTCGACATAATTAAATTATGCCAAATATGGAAAAAACTAAGATACTATTCGTTCATCAGGAGATAACACCTTACTTGGATGAAAATCCCATCTCTTCTATTGGTCGTAACTTGCCGGAAGGCATTCAACTGAAAGGTAAAGAGATTCGCATCTTTATGCCTCGATTCGGGTGCATCAACGAAAGAAGGAACCAGTTGCACGAGGTTATTCGTCTCTCCGGTATGAACTTAATCATAAATGACACCGACCATCCTCTTATCATAAAAGTGGCATCCATACAGAAAGCCAGGATGCAAATATATTTCATCGATAATGATGACTTCTTCACCAAACGCAAGTCAACGGTCTTTGATAAGGACGGAGTTTTCTTTAAAGACAATGACGACAGAACTATATTCTTTTCACGCGGTGTCATTGAGACGATACGAAAACTGAATTGGCCACCAGACATCATCCACTGCAACGGATGGATGTCGGCTCTCATACCTATCTATATCAAAAAGGCATTTATCGACAACCCTCTATTCTCGGATTCTAAGATCGTGCTGTCGATATACGACGACGACTTTCCTAAGTCATTCCCTGCAGGATTCGACAAAAAGATGAAGATGAACGGCATCGTCCCTAAAGACGTGAAAAATCTTAGGACGACGAACTTCGTCAACCTGATGAGAAACGCTGTCGATTTCTCCGACGCTATCATCTTCGGAAGCGAAAAGATAAATCCAAAATTAGAGGAATACGTAAAATCTTCAGGAAAACCATTTTTGGAATACCAAAGCCCGGAAAATTACGTTGATGCTTACAACGATTTTTATGATAGTTTGTTAAAAGAAGAAAAATAATTGACCTTGAAAACAAAACGTTTATTATTATTGACATTGATGATGCTTCTGGCTGTAACTTCGTGTAAGAAAGTGCCACAGCATATCGGCAGTTCCTTACAACCTAACAGCAGCTACATCCATGTGGCGTTCTCTGGCAACCAAAACATAATCTCTGACGTAAGCTGTATCGACTCTTTAAGCACAAAGTCGGCAAGTCTCTCGCTCGTAGGAGACTTGAACGACCCTCATTTCGGCAACTCCAACCTAAGCTTTTATTCCCAGATAGGTCTGACAAGTAACAGCCTGCAATGGGGCGATGGAGCAACGAGCGACTCGGCAGTATTACAGATCCTGTATGGCGGATATTATGGAGATACTCTGACACCACTGACAATCAAAATCCATGAAGTGACAGAATCAATGAGCGGCGACTCGATGACTTATTATTCCAACACTTCCTTTGAAGTCGGTGATGAATTGGCTAACTATACCTTCCTTCCAAGACCAAGAACGAGAACGAAGTTAGGCAACGATACCATAGGAGTGCAGGTGATAAGAATACCTGTCGACAACATCTTGGGAGAAAAACTCATCAATGCCCAAACAGAAGGATTCGCATCCAACGACGCGTTCATGGATTATTTCAAAGGCATACGTCTCTCTTGCGAACCATCATCAGGGACAGGCTCTATATGTTATTTCAACCTGCTCAACACGAATTCATATTTAAGAGTATATTACCACAACGATCACGATACTACGTACTACGATTTCAATGTGAGCGACAAATATGTACGTTTCAATCATTTCGAACACGATTATGATAATGCGCAAGCACCGATAACCTTTAACGACACAGCGTTCAACGAGTATCTTTACGTACAGTCAACAGCGGGTGTGAGGTCGAGGATTCAGTTTCCGGAACTCGCTCAATGGGCGGAAGATATGAACACCAACGTTCTTATCAATGAAGCTAAACTGACTCTCACCGGTGCAAACGGATTGATTAACGGAGTAAACAACGACACAACAATATTCACTCAACCGGTACAGTTAGTTGTAGTAAAAGCTAAAGAAGATGGTTCATACTCACTTCTTCCCGACCAACTTGTCGGAACAAACTATTTCGGAGGATATTACGAGCCTGAAACAGATCAGGTGTGGTTCAGAATCTCGGAATACGTGCAGGATCTCATCTTAGCCGGTCCTAATGCTGAAGACCACGGATTATACATCTACACCTATTCGGGAGCTTTCAACGCAAAACGCTGGATCTTCCACGGACCTGATAGTCCTGACACTGCAAACAGAATTAAATTAGATATCATTTATTCAAAAATTGACGATTAAGTATGAAAAGAATTTGTTTAATCATTTGTATCTTATTAGGTATGACAACACAGGCACAAGAAAAAGAAACATTAGTCTTGATTAAGACAACAAAAGGCGACATCACCGTTAAGTTATATAACGACACGCCATTGCATAGAGACAATTTTATTAAATTAATCAAGGAAGGTTGGTACAACAACTCACCATTCCACCGCGTTATCAACAACTTTATGATTCAAGGTGGACAGAATCAGGACGGAACATTAGATCCAGGTTATAAAGTTCCAGCCGAAATCCTTCCAAATCATATCCATAAAAAAGGAGCTTTAGCAGCTGCTCGTCAACCCGATTTCGTAAACCCTGAAAAAGCGTCAAGCGGCAGCCAATTCTACATCGTTCAAGGTCAGGTATTGTCAGAACCTCAGATTCAGATGTATCAACAACGTTTAGGCAAGACCTTCACACAAGAGCAAATTGAAGCCTACACCACAGTTGGCGGAACTCCACACTTGGATGGTGAATATACCGTGTTCGGCGAAGTCGTTGAAGGCATGGATGTCATCGACAAGATAGCTGGCGTAAAGACAGGATACCAAGATGTTCCAGTAGAACCTGTTACAATGACCATCGAAATAATTAACAATTGATAATTCACAATTTATAGCTGACAACGTATATCGACCGTTGTCTATCGATTAAATATTGATAAAGATGAAAGAGAAAATCGCTCAGATATTAGCAGAGATAAATTCTTTTAAAGCCGAAAGCAAAGAGGCGTTAGAGAATTTCAGGGTGTCTTATATAAGTAAGAAAGGTGTTATTCCGGCTTTGTTCGCCGACTTCAAACAAGTAGAGCCAGAGATGCGTAAAGAACTCGGCATCAAACTTAATGAGTTGAAGAATAGAGCTCAAGAAGTCTTTGACGAACAGATGCAGCAGTTCGAGACGCAGAGTACTACTACCAACGATATGGATCTGTCGCTTCCTGTCGACTCCATGAAAGGTGCTCGTCATCCGTTGTCTATAGTAAGAGAAGAAATCAACAATATCTTTGAGCGTTTAGGTTTTGTCATCAGCGAGGGTCCTGAGATTGAGGACGATTTCCATTGCTTTACGGCGTTGAACTTCCCTCCTGACCATCCGGCACGCGATATGCAAGACACATTCTTTATCAGCAAGGATCCTGATGTATTGCTGAGAACTCACACCTCAAGCGTGCAGGTACGCGCCATGGAACAAGGACAACCTCCTATACGCATCATTGCTCCGGGAAGAGTGTTCCGTAACGAAGCTATTTCAGCTCGTGCACACTGTATCTTCCACCAGATAGAAGGTCTGTATATCGACAAAGACGTTTCTTTCGCCGACCTGAAACAAACACTTTTCCACTTTGTGAAAGAATATTTCGGCGAAGAGACTAAAGTACGTTTCCGCCCATCTTATTTCCCGTTTACTGAGACTTCTGCCGAGATGGACATCTCTTGTAACATCTGCGGCGGAAAAGGTTGCAACATCTGTAAACACACAGGATGGTTGGAGATCTTAGGATGCGGTATATGTGACCCTAACATCTTGAAAGCTTGTAACATCGACCCTGAAGTATATACAGGCTTCGCATTCGGCATGGGCGTAGAAAGAATAGCAATGCTCAAATATCAGGTCAACGACTTGAGATTATATTTCGAAAACGACGTAAGATTCTTACAACAGTTTGAGAAAGCGTAATCTTAAAAATATAAAATAAACACAAAAGAAAAAAGCGAAATATTGCGATAAGGAGAAAGTGTCCTGATTGTCTGCGGGTTAGGTATGGGATCCAGTGCATTTCAGAGGTTGAAAAACAATCTTTTGGCAAAGCTAAGCACAAGTTGAGTTCCCATATCGTTACCGGACAGTCAGGAAAAAGAACAGCGTACAAACAGGCTCAATAATTGATAGCCGAATTTGTACGCTGTTCCCGTTTCTATATCATAGGAGGGATATTTTTTAGAGATAATCATAATTGGGCAGACGGTAAACTGCACTCCCTCCAGAAAAATAATGTTATATTCTCGCCATCAATCCGCAAAGTATCGCAATACCGAAACTTAGGAATGTTCCCGCCAATACATATTCCGTTTTGGCGGTGTCGGTATCTTTGAATCGCAAGATTGATTTGGCTGCCACTATAAAGCCTATAGCCTCGAATTGTCCGAGCATTACAAAAACAATGGTTATCAATCGCTCTAAATTACCTATCAACGCTCCAGCATTCTTTATATTATCACAAGATGCCGATTCTCCAACTTGGTATTTCTCCAAAATCAATTTAATGAGGATATTAGCCGGTTTTATACATAAAAGAATTGCCAATATTAAAAGTGGCGTTGAGAACGAACTTGGGTTATCAATCATTTGCAAAGGCAATTCTTTTGTCGTTTCATAAATGGTGGATATTGCAGCCAATATGCTCAAGTGAAATAATTGGTCAATGACAAAACTCCACAAACCTTTTGGACAATGAATTTTTACAGCATCAATTGCAAAATGAGAAACGGCAATCATCAGAGCCCATAATCCAAAGCTACAAGATGGAACTATTATCCAAGATAACAAACCTATGGTTATAGCATGTACATATAGGAACCAACTCTTGAATTTTCTCGTTTCTTTTTGTTCGCAGCACTTGTCGGTTTGCAGATAGAAATCTCCGATGATGTGAGCCAATACTAAGCTCAAAAACAATGTACTATTCATAGTTCTCAAATTTAATCTGTTCAAAATAATTTAGAGCCTCTTCAATACAGTACCACTTTGCAGAAGATGAATGGCTGTTTACTCCCGGTTGAGAGATACCTAATTTCTCGGCAATATCTTCCTCTTTAACCGATAATAGTTTATAGAACAAAACCTCACTTTGTTTTTTCGTAGCATTATTCATTAGAGCATCTACTAGAACTGCAATCGTATTCAAAGCTGAAGGCTGAATGTCATTGTTGATATGAATACTTAATGTACCCTTATTGGGGGAAGTCATATTTTCAATGGCTCTACCAGAAAGATATATGGCTTCTCCATCCAAAATGCCTTCTTGCTTATCTACAATTCTCATTTCTCCAATACCGATGGCTATCCGTATACCATAAGTCTGAAAACTCTTACTTTGCTTAATCTCTGGAAGTGTAATAGATTTGATATAGGATTTTATTATCAGTGCAATGCGAAAAGAATCTGATACTTTAGGTATCAGGCATTCAATATAATCCCCTTTTATTTGCCGTCCCCAAAAGCCTGGAAACTTTTCTCCTAACAACTGAAACAAACTATCAATTTTTTGTTTCAGTTCAATAGTACCCTCTTTTGACAAAGAAGTAGAAGAAACAATGTCGGCAGAAAGTGTTGCGTACATATAATGAATCTTTTATTTGACTGCAAATATACGCACATTATTTGTTTTATCCAAAAATATAAGCTATAAAACTTATATAGCGGAATTATAAGTGTCTTGGCTTATAATTTTAAAATATAAGTTCTATAGCTTATAAGTTTAATTGTTCCTCCAACAATATTTTTACTTCTGTATTTCCTCAATGTTTACCAGTTTATTGGCAATGGCATAGATGATTAAGCCGGCGGTGGTGTGAATCTGCAATTTGTTGGATATATTGCGGCGATGGGTGGTTACAGTATGAACTGATAGATACAAATAATCTGCAATCTCCTTATTGTTCATACCCTTGGCTACACAAATAATAATATCTTTTTCTCTCTCGCTCAGCACCTCCAACTTATCTTTTTCGATATTTTCACCATCCGTTTCATCGGTGTATTGAATCTGCCCACTCTTTTTCAGTTGTTGTTCTATGAGTTTTACCGCGGGAACGAATAACTTATCCTCAATCATACAGTGCGAGGTCAAATCTTGCTCACTTAAGATAATTTCCAATAGGACCTGATTAAGTTGGTAGTTGTTCTTCTCGGGATAATAACGAATGATAATATCTTTCAGCTCTTTAAGTTTATAGCCAATAGGGGTGTGCTTTCCAGCAAAATTAGAGATTGTAAAATTGCGATTCAAGAAACCTTGCGACAATTGTTCTACATAGGAGAATACCACATCATTTTCATACTCCATATGCTTTCTCACTTCGGTTACATACTCATCATAGAATTTCAAAATTAGCATTGCGAGTTCATCGGTTCCCGAACAATCAATGGCTTCAATAAGTTTTCGACGGATATTTGGCAGATTAAAATCCAAATAATATTCGTGAGCTTGTTTTAGGTAGCCGATGAGCGATGGTAGCGAAACAGATTCATAATTGTAGTCTTTGCTTGAAACAAAATTAACAACTTCCAAGAATGTATTTTCATTAACGTGGTGCATTCGGCACACCTCTCTAACTGATTTGTCGCCAAATCCCAACGATATGCCAAAACGCCCCATAACAAGAATCAACGCACTGTTGTCCTTGACCAAATCACGCATCTTATCAGTTAGTTTATAACTCATAGAATCATCCATTTTTCCTTATTTGCTGATGCAAAATTACTCACCTTTAAATAAATATACAATACCAAAATTTAGTGAAAATATGTTCTATAGCTCTCAAAAATACTAAAATTGGAGTATTGTCCACCTTGTTTTTTACGGGTAATTTTGCACCCAGAAAACAATTAAAATTAACGAATATGAAATTTAAAACAGTTTTAATGATGTCTATCGTGGCACTCTGCTCGGTAGCTTGTAGCGATGATGATAATCTGCCAACAGTAGCAGATATCACGGGCAATTATGAGGGTTATACATTGGCGAGTTGTGCCTATTTCCAGAACACTTGTACTGCCAACGAAAAGATTGTCGTAAGTGAGAATTCAGATGGCACAGCAATGGTTACATTCTCTTCGGCATCGTGGGGTGAGTTTACAATAGCGAATGCTCAGATGAGTGAGAATGGAGGTGTTTACACTCTGACCGGCAATGGCTCAACTCAAATGGGAATGGGAGGTAATACCTCTTCTTACGAATGCTCCTATACAGCTGTAATAAGCTCAAAGGACAACGCACAAATGCAGTTTAGTGTTGCTGCAGTTATGGGAGGCTTAACTCTTGATTTTAAGACAGGAGAAGCACCGTCAGACTTGCTTCTGGCAGGAACTTACAAAGGCTATACCGATGCTGATTGTGCGTATTTTCAAGATCGTTATACAAATGATGAGAGTCTAAAGATTACAGCCAACGGAGATGGGACAATATCTATCAAGTTTGAGTCAGCCTCTTGGGGCACATTCGATGTCGCAAAGGCTACGATAACAAAAAATGGAGATGAGTACTCTATCACAGGCGAAGGTAGCGTTGCTATGGGAATGGGAGAAACTACAATCAACTATGATTTCACTATGAGCGGAACAAGTAATGCTGCAAAGGATAATTTTTCTATTGCCTTTAATGTGCCAGCTGTTATGGGAGGACTGACAGTAACACTCTTACCAGGAAGTGCTCCAAGTGGCGAAGAGTAAAACCATTATATCTAAAAATGACTGTAAGCCAAAAAATTATATTTCTACTGACGGGAGTGATAGCATTGCTATCACTCTCGGCGTGTAATGGTATATTCGAGGATATCTACGATGAGCCTCTTGCGGAAGAGGAAAATGAATATGGGTTTATATTTGTTGATAGTAATACCAATACAGGCCGAATCTATATTGATGCAACGGATTATACCGAGTGGCACTACATAGATCTACACGGCAAAGAGGTGACAACAAAATCTGTTGAAGAACCCTCTCCAACAAATTGGGATTTTGCAATTCACCGCTACGATGCAAAGACAAATGGAGGTGCTGTTGCGGAGAGCAATGCAACTGATATAATGGCTGTTCCAAATATCAGTACGATTTCCGAAGGAGCATACATCGTGGATCAGTGGACGACCGATAAGATTACTATCGATATGTCGCAGATGATGGATGGTGTGATTCTTTATGCGGAAGATTACTATAATCCCTGTTTGTCAAAATGGCTCAATGTGGACACATCAACGATGCCGCCGATTTATACGCTATCGGGCAAGGTTTATATCCTTCGACTCTCAGACGGCACATACGC
>SUWS01000082.1 GCA_015061365.1 Lentimicrobiaceae bacterium
AAAAACCAAACCTAATGCGATTGTCAATAATGTTAAAATCTTTTTCATGGGATTTATGTTTTGTTTTGAGATATGAGCAGTGAACTATGAGCGTCAATAAATCTATGCTCACGACTCGTTGCTCATGGCTCACAGCCGATTAATAATAATTAATACTTCTTCAATTTATTTAATTTTATAACAGATAGTTTCACATTCCGATATTTAGGCATTGACATTCCGGCACTTGCACCAAAATACGTCGGATCGCAGACTATATATTTGCCGTCTTCAAGTTGCAGATATGAGCCGTTCACCTCATCAGGAATTTTCACAGCCGTAGCTATATGTCCAGGATAATCTAACAGAACCACATCAAAGCCAAGGAGTTTCCTCACCAAATATGAAAACAATATCGAGTTATCTTCGCAGTCGCTGTATGGATAATACAAGGTCTCTTCGCAGAACATCGGCTTCTCATAACCGAACTGTTCGCCATCGGTCTTATATTCGCATGAAGCATAAATAAAATCTAAAAGATAATTAACAGCATCCAAATCAGACTTTCCATCAATCTGTTTACTGAGAGTTCCCAAAAGTGCATTGTTAATCTCATCATTCATCTCAGCATTAGCATAAACCTGCATCTCTGTATGAGGATAATTGTTAAAGAAATTTATGTCTTCTAAATTAATTTTAACATTTATCTCAGAAGCGTCATCTGTTTTTACAGTAACATATTTCACTTTATCTCCCAACGACAATGGCTCATAGAAATTCAAATCTATGCTTTTGGAGCAGTTCTTCATCAGATTGTCGTATGTATAAATTGAAGAACAATCCTTTATCTCTTCAGGCTTTGAAGTGAAGATATAGAATCTATCTTTCCCATAGTTAAGATAAGAACGTTTGTAAACCAATTGTCTGACTGATATTAAGGCGATAAGATCATTTCCCGTTCTCGCGATCTTAGCTTTGAATCCCAATTGGTTAAGAAGATAAACTGTATAGACGATCTGCTCATTAGGTTTATTTGGGAACAAGGTCTGAGCGGTTTTAGTTATCAGCAGATAAGTTCCGTAATCGTTAATATTTTTATTTTCGGCAATGTTTTTTATTTGGTATGCCGTCTGAGCATAAGCATTATCTGCGAACTTACTCCATAAAGCCGACACGCTCTTTTCGTCGGTACCTGATAATTTTATTTCTGAAAAAACATTAACATCAGATAATGCAATTTTAGGATTGAACAAATCTATTGAGAAGCGAGAAGTGTTATCGTAAGAAGCCTCTGTCGTCACATCTTCTTCAAATACATCTTCCGTTATTTCTTCGAGCACGTCCTCCTCTATTATTTCGACAGGTTTTTCCACTATTTCCTCAGCCTCAATCTCCACTTTATTTTCGGGAGCGTAATTAGGCTCAGCGACAGGAATATTCTTTGGTTTTGGCTCTTTCTCAGGCTCTTCGCCAACGAACACAGAATACTCTTTCCACATCTTTGATATATAGGAAGCGAACTCTTTGTTGATGGAATCTTGAAAACTGCGATATTCAGATATTGTCTTATCCTTATAATCTTTATAATTCTGTTCATATCTCTTCTTGTAATTCATATACTCGTCATCTTGAGAAAAGGATGAGAAGCACATCATACAAAAGATAAATGTCAATAATAATTTAGTGTTTTTCATAAGCAATTAGTTTTTATAATTTTACAACTCAAAATTCATATCAACAATTATGGTTTAAATTTCAAATAATCAGTATCAAACTTTCCTTTATCTTTCAATCTCTCATCATTACCAAATATCACTCTTCGCAAACAATAACTTTTATAATGAGAAAACACACCAAGAAAAGAATTTACTGGAGACGGCAACTTTTCACAATCATTTATCCCATAGCTTTTTATTTTCTTTTTTATCCTTTTTAATGTAGATGATGATATATATGAACGAAAAGGCTTAACATATGCACCTAAAAACTCAACACCATGATAGGCATTATATATACGTGTCTTATTAGCGTGCAAAGTAAGATGTAACTCTTTATGTAAAAAATCTCTAATCTTAGGTACCAAATCTTTCAGACAATCTTCATTTTCAGAGACAATATAAGCATCATCAACATATCTTCCGTAATGAAGACATCTCAATTCTCTTTTAACATATTGATCAAAAACATTAAGATATACATTACTAAATAATTGTGATGAGAGGTTACCAATTGGAAGTCCACAATTCTCTTTTGTATAAAATAGGCTTTTATCTCTTGGTAAAATTTTCCAATCTTCTACCCGTCCTAATACATTACAATTTTCCGTAGGGTTGGCGGATATTATTATTACCAAAAGATAGTCCAAGAATGATTTATCAACTCCTTTTTGTTTTTTTATTTTAGATAACGTTTTCCTACATAATTCTAACAGAATATTCCTATTGATATTCATAAAATAACCTTTAATATCTATTTTCAAAATATAACATGGTTGAGAATATCCTTTTGATACGCTCAATATATGATGCTTCAACCTATCTATACCAAAATGTGTACCTTTGCCTTTTATACAACTATATGAATCATATATAAATGTTTTCTCGAACAAATCATAGGTATAATTGTAAAAAAGATGATGAACAATTCTATCACGAAAATGTGCGGCAAACACTTCTCTCATTTTCGGGTCATGAATTATGAAACAATCTGAAGGAAACGGTCTGTATGTGGCAGTAATAAGTTCATCTCTGAGATTTATTAGATTTTTCTCAAGATTAAATTCAAATTTCAATTGATAATTTTTATAACGCTTATGTTTTCTAGCATCTTTATATGCTTTATAAAGATCTAACAACAATTGTTCTTTTGTAATAGAAAAGTGACAAACTCTATAATCCGACATTTCTTTTGTAAGTTCTGCAACCAAGCGAACAGATTGACCGTTGTTACGGTTGTTGTTGTTAACATTCTGCCCACTGCTATTGAAGTTAAGGTTGTATGCGTTATTACTATTGTTAGGCGTAGAACTCCAATAGTTACCATTGCTTCCAACGTTGTTAAGCGATGACCCATTGCGATAACCCGCAAATAGGGCACTATCGAGGCAATCATCTATACTGAACAGCGATAAAGAACTTTCATTTTTTATTTGTAATTTATCAACCGACTTATTTTTATTTACCATAATTATACAATCTATTATATTACACGGTCAGATTACCTTTATTTTACATTGAATTTACTTTGCGCTCTGTCAATAACCGTAGCCATTGACATTCTGGCTATATCGTTTATTTTTCGTTTGTCACTTTGTTTTGTTCGCTTTTCTCCCACGCTGACATCTGCTTCGACATTGACACTGTCTCTTCAATAAGTGCAACATACTTTCTTTCTGATATATATTTCAAATCACTGAAAAGACGAATATACACCTGAACCTCCAAAAGTGTTTCTCGCATTTTAGAGATTAAAGACACCTTTTCCTTTGTACGGTTTGCTCTATATATCAACACAATTATCTCCATAATTCTATGTCTCAATTCCTGACCTAAAGAATAACGACAATCTCTCGGTAGATTTGGCATCATACGGTTTATTTCCAACAGCAAAGAATATGAAGCTTTATAAACAGGAAGATTAGTATATATTGCCATTTACGTATTATTAAGTAATTTTCTTAATTCTGATATAAATACCGTACATTCTATCATCGTCTTGTTTTCCAAGGGAAAATCTCTGATGCGTCTTATCACTTCACGCTCAGCTTCAATACCTACCAACGGCAAAGAATAATAATCTCCTTTTGAAGACTGCTCTGTCGCAACAGTCATTTTCCATGTCTCATAAGACTCCTCTTCTGGAATTTCAAACTCCATCAACTCTATATCAAAGCCATATTCAGTCTTTGTCGATTTTCGTTCACCTATGTTATTGAAAAGACTTTTTTCAGGAAAACCAATGTAATATATATCACATTTCAAAGCCTTTAGATATTTCCGCATTACCTTATATTCTGTGATACAGCATTGAAACAACCATGCAGAACGATTGTAAGCCCGATAAAATTCTCCTGATTTTACAAGTCTTATAGTATTGACAGGAGCATTCTCTTCAAATTTTATTACATCTATATACGTTGGCATTTATAATTTCTTTTTTTTCCACGAAACCGTCGGGCTTCTTAAATATCCCGACGGAAATAAATCAAATAAATCAAATAAATTGAATACGCTACGCTTTATTCTGCAACCAAGCGAACAGATAGACCGTAGTCACGGCTGTTGCCGTCAACACTCTGCCCACTGCTATAGAAGTAAAGGCTGTACGCGCGATAACTATTGCGAGGCGTAGAACTCCAACAGTTACCATTGCTCCCAACGTAGTAAAGCGAAGACCCATTGCGATAACCCGCAGCAGGGAGGAAAATACTATTGCCGTTAGGTCCCGTAACATTACAACCGTTTATGCCGTTCAGTGTCGTCCATGTCCATGAACATCTAGATATGAGTTCGTTTAACTCATCTTTTGTAGGTGTTCGCCAACTGCCTCCCCATGTCACATCATTAGCCTCATCAAAAGTAAGGTAACTCCCATAGTCTTCAGGATAATTTGCTCCTACATTGCAGGTAGCCCATCTTAATTTAGAAGGCAGACCTAAGTCGACCCATTCATAACCATTAATTGATCCTGTTGATAATGTAGTAAAAATCATCTGTTCTCCATAACTTGTACCTTCGCTGTTGGTGGCGTATGCTCTTACATAATATGTTGTACTGAACATCAAATCAGTAATATCCGCAGATATGCCACCTTGTCCGCTACCATCTTCAATAACATTATGGTTAATAGTTGGATTTTCTGTCGTGCTCCAGCAGAAACCTCTCGAGGTCACCTCCGCACCGCCGTCACTAACTATATTACCTTCGAATATTGCTGTGCAGTCGGTAAATTGAGTGACAGGATATGTAATTACCGTAGGCAGATAAGGTGAGGTTGTAAAAGATTTCTCCTCACCATAGCTTGTACCTTCACTGTTGGTTGCGTATGCCCTCACGTAATATGTCGTCACCGCTTCCAATCCAGTCATTGTGCTGGTAAATGCGCCTTCTCCTGTTCCGTCATTAGTAATATTGTCGCTTATTGTAGGATTTTGCGAGGTACTCCAACAGACTCCTTTTGCGGTCACATTGGCTCCTCCGTCGTCAGAAACATAACCGCCACAACTTGCTGTTGTCTGCATGATTGAAGATACGGAATATGTTGTCACCGTCGGTAATTCAAAATATTCCAATGTTGTGAACGACTTTTGTTCTCCGTAACTTGTACCTTCGCTGTTGGTGGCGTAAGCTCTGACATAGTATGTGGTGTTTGCAGATAAACCTGTAATATTACTTGTAAATTCTCCGTCACCGCTGCCGTCACTTGTATGAGAATTGTTTATTGTCGGGTTTTGCGCAGTGCTCCAGCATACGCCTTTGGAAGTGACGGGAGTTCCGCCGTCATCAGTCACCTCACCTCCACATTGTGCGCTTGTCTGTGTAATATTGCCTACAGACTTTGTTATTACCGCAGGTTTATCCATTTCTTCATTAGTAGTAAACATCACCTGTTCTCCATAGTTTGTTCCCATGGAATTAGTAGCATACGCCCTTACATAATAAGTTGTTTTTGGAGAAAGATTAGTAAGTTTACTTGTATATTCACCTTCACCTGTTCCGTCGGTCGAATAAGAATTGCTTATTGTCGGGTTCTGTGTTGTACTCCAACACATACCCTTAGCCGTTACAGCGGCTCCACCATTAGATGTCACATTACCGCTACAGAGTGCTGTTGTTTGTGTTATGTTTGTAACGGCATTTGTAACCACAGCAGGTTTCTGTATTGTTTCTGATGTTGTAAAGCTCAATTCCTCTCCATAGCTTGTACCGACACTATTGGTAGCGTAAGCTCTCACATAATAGGTTGTGTTAGCCGTTAATCCTGTGATGTTACTCGAGAACTCACCCTCTCCAGTTCCGTCGGTGGTGTGACTGTTTCCGACGGTAGGATTTTTCAACGTGCTCCAGCAAACGCCTCTTGCAGTGATGGTAGCACCTCCGTTTGAGGTGATATTACCTCCGCCAATTGCAGAAATCTGTGTTATATCTGATATAGAGTTCGTTACAATTGTCGGCTCATGGATACTCTCCGCAGTGGTAAAACTCTTTTGTTCCCCATACATCACCTCATTATTATTAACCATATAAGCCATGTAGTAATATGTAGTGTTTTCCTCTAATGCTGTCATTTGATAGAAAAATTCACCAATATTATTACCTTGCACCACAATCTTAGATGTATGGTTAGAATCAGACCAGAAGTTAAATCCTTTTTCTGAGTATGAGATTTCCTTGTTAACGCTTCCTCTCAAAGTTGCAGAAGTCAAGGTGACATTTGTTGGTTCTAAAGTAGCAATATCTCCTAATTTATATGCCTTTATTGTCAATTGTTTACTTCCGTTATCAGAAGTGATATGTATTGTGGTTTTATTATCACCCACCGATAATTTATCTCTGTCAATATTTATTACGATAGGCTTTGTAGCTCCCGGCTGTATGCTTCCTTCAGTACTGCTAATGCTTGTAATCCACGATGCTGTCTTCAGAATCTCATAATTCAGAGCAGAAATACCATTATTGAATATGTTAAACAAACGGGCCAAATCATCCACATTATCACCGAAATCAAGCTCGCTAATATCATTCCCCTCATCATCAACAATCTTCAATGCAGCAGGAAGCACCTCAATCTGCACGTCTCTTCGCACAGCCTTTGAACCTTCAACGGTTATGACGTAATCATCGACCAAGTCGGTGTAACCGGTTTTAGATACAGTTATGGAATAATTGCCGTTTTTAAGATCAAGAAAT
>SUWS01000083.1 GCA_015061365.1 Lentimicrobiaceae bacterium
AAATTGAAATATCGTTTATGATGCCTTGATGCTCTTTTACGAATTTCTCGCTCTGCACGAACATACCGCCCGAGCCACAGCAAGGGTCGAGGACGCGTCCTTTATAAGGTTCCAACATATTGACAAGGAGTTCAACAACAGAACGAGGCGTGTAGAACTGACCGCCTTTCTTGCCTTCCGCCAGAGCGAACTCGCCTAAGAAATATTCGAAGACATGTCCCAAAAGGTCGGCGCTGTTAGTTGCAGTGTTTAAAGTGCTGTTGCCGATGAGATCTATCAATTCTCCAAGACTTGTAGGGTCGAGATTTGGACGGGCAAAGACTTTAGGAAGAACGCCTTTGAGTATCGGGTTCTCTTTTTCGATGGCATCCATAGCGTCATCGATGAACTTGCCAATCTTAGGGTCTTTGGCGTTAGAAACTAAATTACTCCACCTCGCCACCTGAGGTACATAGAAAACATTCTCCGCTTTATATTCCTCACGGTCTTCTGGGTCAGCACCGAGTTCTATCTCTTTTTGCAGACGAGCATAAAGTTCTTCAAAAGAAACAGAAATATATTTCAAAAAAATGAGTCCCAAAACCACATGTTTATACTCAGCAGCATCAATATTCTTACGTAACTTATCCGCAGCTTTCCATAATTGTTTCTCTAAAGGTTCTTCGATATTCTCTTTTTTCTTTGCCATAAACTTACAATATATTATTCTCGCAAATATAACAATTTTTCAACTATGAAATTTGTGTCATGAAGCATGAACAAAAAATTCATAGCGTCTTAATATCTCGGTGAATTAGTGACTTAAAAAAGTTTATCTTTGCACAAATAAATATATAGGGGACATCTATAACTGATAAAGTAAAACGAGGCAGCTACAATATAAACGAACATTAAAGCGTCTTTTCATTCACAAATGATTATGGAGTTATTAAAAATAATAAATTATCCTTGCAGAAACAGAATCATAAAACTATGGATGTTAGCTATAACAATGATTGTTTGTACAAAGTCTGCTGTATGCTGCCCTTCGTCTGTTGACAAGATAAAGGCTGCCGTTGAACGTCAGTTGCGTGATTATCCGAAATCGACTTTACAGGATTTGTACAAGAGTTTCTTTCAAGACAGATTCGGTCCGGGACATTTGGTGAATGATACAAGTTCAGCCGGAAATTATCTTCGCTACGAACTAAACAACTCTGATTCTTTCCATAAGATGTATTACGAACCTACGGGCTGCGACACTAATTATTACAGGGTAAATCTTTCTGTCTTAAAAGAAGATAAGATCTCTTACCAGAAATTTTTCGACGCCTTTTTAAGAAGCGTTGAGAAAGTAAATATGAACGATATTTCTGAATGGAAAGAAGAATGGAGTAGGATAGAAGCGGTCATAATTTCCATGAATCTGAAATTAGATAATTTCGAAGAAGATTTGAAGATGATACATTCAGTTTTGGAACAAGGTAAATATGCTGTTCATCATAGCGAGATTTACAATTCCGAGTATCATCCTCATTATAGGATAATAGACCGGGAGATTTTTGAGAAAGAAATTATAAGTGAGATTCAATAAATTACAATTATTATTCATTTAAACACAAAAGATATATGATAACTTTTGAAGAAGACATTCGTAATGAAAATATCAAAGACATCGCAAAGATGTTGATGACGGCAGCACGTACTGCACCGAAGGCAAGAGGTACCGACAATTTAGTCCTCGCAGTTGCTACCGACGACACTATAGTAGAAATCGCTGAGAAAATGAAACAGCTCGCCGTTGAGCGTAACATGGATTTTCTGAACCGCGATGCCGAGAATATCTTGAATTGTGGTGCCGTAGTGTTATTCGGAATGAAGATAAGTCCTTTAGGATTGAATTGCGGAGCCTGCGGATTTGCCACCTGCGGCGAAAAACCTAAGAACGTGCCTTGTTTCTTTAACGCCAACGACTTAGGAATTGCTATTGGTTCAGCAGCATCACTCGCCGCTGATTTACGTGTCGATAGCAGAGTGATGTTCTCCGTAGGTCAGGCAGTCTTAGCACTCAACATGATGCCAGAATGCAGTATGATTTTAGCCCTGCCGTTAGCTGTAAAAGGTAAAAGCATTTTCTTCGACAGAAAATAAATCACCTTACGAGGACTTCTATAAATTACATATTTTAATAATTTTTAACAATGACAATAGAAAGTCTTAAAGAAATATTATTAAAAGATTTTAACACTATAGCCATATATAAAAGCGATGGCTCTCTTGTAGTTTCTCACGATAGAGGTGTCGCTCCATTAATGAAATTGTTAAAGAATGATAAGTCACAATTAAAAGATTCCATTGTCGCTGACAAAGTAATCGGAAAAGCAGCAGCCTTACTTATGGCGTACGCCCATGTAAAAGAGGTTTATACTCCGATAGTCAGTAGTCCTGCCTTAAAAGTTTTTAAGGAACACAATATATGTATTCATTATGATATGGAAGTTGAAAGGATTATCAACAGGAAAGGCGATGGATTATGTCCGATGGAGACGTTATGTCTCGACGTAGATAATCCTGAAGATGCTTATATCAGAATTAAATATGAATTAGAAAAAAACTTATCTTTGCATTAGACGTAACTAATCAAATTATTATCAATATGAAAAAAATCATTTTATCATTTTTTATCGTAGCATCGCTCTTCTTCAATCTTAGAGCCGATGAAGGAATGTGGATTCCTATGTTGTTGCAAAACAACGAACAAGAGATGCAGGAGATGGGAATGAACATCACTGTCGAAGACATCTATTCTATCAATCACAGCAGCATGAAAGACGCTGTAGTTCTTTTCGACGGCGGTTGTACCGGCGAAATCGTCAGTGACCAAGGCTTACTTCTCACAAACCATCACTGTGGTTTCGACTGGATTCAATATCACAGCACCGTAGAACACGACTATCTCACTCATGGTTTCTGGGCAATGTCGAAAGAAGAAGAACTTCCTTGTCCTGGAATATCTGCCGTAATGCTTAAAAGTATGGAAGACGTAACAGAACGCGTTTTAGAAGGCGTAACGAAAGAGACTTCCAACGACGAAAGAGCTGAAATTGTCACAGCTAACATAAAAAGAATTAAGGAAGAAGCTGAAGCCAACAGCGACTATCAAGTCATCATCAAATCATTCTATCATGGAAATAAATATTACATGATTTATAACGAAGTGTTCAAAGACGTACGTATGGTAGGCGCTCCTCCATCAAATATCGGTAAGTTCGGTGGCGACACTGACAACTGGGTTTGGCCTCGTCATACCGGCGACTTCTCAGTATTCCGCATATACGTATCTCCAGATGGCAAAGCAGCCGACTATAGCGAAGATAACGTACCTTATACACCAAACTATCATTTCCCGATATCATTGAAAGGCGCTGACGAAGGCGACTTCACTTTCGTATTCGGTTATCCGGCACGTACTAACGAATATCTCCCAGCCGTGGCTGTAAATCAAGAAGCTAACATCATCTACCCAATAAGCGTCGACCTTCGCGGTAAAATACTCGACATCTATAACAAATATCAAGAAAAAGATCCAAAAGTAAGAATACAATATGCTTCAAAACACGCTGGTCTCGGCAACGGATGGAAGAAATGGATGGGCGTCATAGAAGGTATCAATAATTTCAAGGGAATACAAAAGAAAAAGAACTTCGATAGGAAATTTACCGAATGGGCATTGGAAAGCCGTCAAAGAGGTGCTTATCTTAATTTAATTAAAGATTTTGAGAAATTATATGCAGAATATGAACCTTATCGCCTCGCCACAACATATCTCTCTGAAACAGCTCTGCAGATAGAGATATTGACATTCGCCGCCAACTTCAAAGGTCTCTCTCAAGTAACCAAAGATACTCCTCAAGAGGAAATAGACGAACTCATAGCTGAAGCAAAAGCTGCTACATCAGTATTCTTCAAAGATTATCATCAGCCAATAGATGAAGAGGTTGCCGCCATGGTACTTCAAGAATACATCAATAACCAACCTCAAGATTTCCGTCCCGAACTTCTTAACACAATAGTCGAAAAATATGACAACGTACAAGCTTACGTCGATGAGCTTTTCGCTAAGACTATGTTTACTTCTCAAGAAAATGTCAATAAATTTTTAGACGAGTTCAAACCTTCTAAAGCTAAGAAACTCGCCAAAGATCCGGCATTGATGGCTTATAACAATGTGATGGATTTCTATATCAATAATGTAAGAGCTAAGACTATTGAACTTGGCAACCAAATCGCTGATATGCAAAGAGTGTTCATGCGCGGACAAATGGAATATCACGCCGACCAGAATCCTGACAAGATGATGTATCCTGACGCTAACTTCACTTTACGTGTCACTTACGGCAAGATAGGCGGATTCAAACCAAAAGATGCCGTGACATATAAACACTTCACAACATTGGACGGTATCATGCAAAAAGAAAATCCAGACATCTATGATTATGTCGTCACCGACCGTCTACGCGAGCTTTATGAAGCGAAAGATTACGGTCGTTACGCCGATAAGGACGGAAGTATGCACGTGGCTTTCATCGCCGGAAACCACACAACAGGCGGCAACTCTGGAAGTCCTATCTTAAATGCCGACGGTCATCTCCTCGGACTTAACTTCGACCGCACATGGGAAGGAACTATGAGCGACTTGATTTACGATCCTTCTATTTGTAGAAACATATCAGTCGACATACGCTACGTCTTATTCATTATCGATAAATACGCAGGTGCATCATACCTCATTGATGAAATGACGATAATTGAATAAGTCCGTGGAATGACAAAAGGCAAAAGTTCAAAAGCCTTAGTTCCAGAATTATAGAATTCGTCATCTGTAGAGACGTACCAATTACACCATTGAAAATTAACAATATGTAATTGATACGTCTTTTTTTTAAAACTGAAAACCTGAAAATCTGAGAATCTGTGAAAAGTTTTGAGATTTGAACTTTGAGCCTTGAACTTTGAACTTTGAACCTTGAACTTTGAACCTTGAACTTTGAGCTTTGAACTTTGAACGTTGAGCCATGAGCTTTGAGCCATGAGCTAAAGTTCAAAAGCCTTAGTTCAAAAATCCAATTACTTAATAATCAACGATTTACCCCACGATTTTATAAAAAAATATTTAAAAAAGTTTGGATTTTTGAAATATAATTACAAAATTTGCAGGACGGGAAATGAAAGGAAACAACATGGAAAATAACATACAAATATTAGGCAGGAACAGATTTATTAAATGAAAGTCTCTGCAGGATATGAATTACAGCATTCATCTACAGAGATTTTTTTATAATTTAATTCAATATAAATCTTCAATCATGGGAATAATACGGTTCTGCCCACGATTAAGGATAAAAAGTTAATAAATAGAACCCGCCTTATCTGTTATGTTCTCACTTATATTAATAATATTATCAATAATATCTTTAATAATAGGTTTGTTTTTTGTCAGGCCGGATAGTAACAAAAAAACAAGGTATTTGTTTATCACAGCGTTAATTGTAATGTCTGTCGTATTTATTTTTATATTCAATTATGACAATGATACCATTAGATTGGGAAAAGGTATTGTTTATGATAAGATTAATAAACATATCTTATGCTCTTATGCTACTGATATTCCGCCTTACGTTATAGCATACGATTACGACAGAAATTATATAATTGTAAAACAAAGACCTCAATATAAGGAATATGTTATATATGATAGAATCAACTATCCGTTAGGTAAAAATTATACATATTATTGGATAATTATAAAACGAAATAAAGAAGTTATAGGACCTTTGTCGTACGAAGATTTCATAAAGAAAAAACAAATCTATAATGTACCAGACAAACTGAAGTTCAAAGATAGAATATGTAATCATTAAATTTGCTGACAATAAAATAACGTGAGTTCGATATAATGAACTGTCATATAATCAAGTAATAATCTTCATCAGATGAATCTGAACCCTGTAAGGGTTTACAGATAGAAGGCAGACGATGGAGCGACAGAGCTCTGTCGTCCCTACAGGACTTCTATGATGGTCTGTTGTTGTTTGGCAGGCGTTCCGCTTCACTGCACACCTGCTTTGTAGTCTTGCGTCCTTACAAGACTGTTTGTAAGTGATTGGAATAATATCAATTGATTTTGCCATCTTCGATTGAATGTTTCTTAACTATTTCATTAAAAAAAAGCAGTAGTCGTCTGACATATAAAAAATTTCAATAACTTTGTTGCAGGATAACATAACGTTTTGTTCTTTTTGTTAGCACTTTAAAAATACTAAAATATCGTTATGTTATTCATTTTTAATGAATAATTTTATGTCGAATTCACGTTATTTACTATGAAAAAATATCTTCTACTATTAATGACAATTTTCCTTGTTAGCTCATGCATTCAACGCAAACAACTTGGATATACGAGAGATGGTATACAAGGATATACTCACTTTAAAAACAAGGAGCCTTTCGCCATTTATTCCGATTGCCATGATACGTGTTTCGTTAAAATGGTTGATTTGCAGGCTGAACAGGAAGCAGGATACATGGTGACTATTATATCACAAAAAAAAGACTTCTTCTTTGTGCGTTTTGATTATCCCAATACAGGTCAGTTTTGGATAAAAAAAGGTGATATAGGATTAAATATTCGAGGATTAGTATCTGATGATGAAAAAAACACCTCTGTCCCTATTTATAAAAAGCCTTGTTTTAAATCACCAATAGTGGCTAACATAAATTCCCCTCAACATGTGCCAATCCTTAATACAAAACGAAATTGGGTTTATATAGAAGCAATTGTTGAGGACGGCAATGAAATAGAAGGTTGGCTCGCACCTTTTAACCAGTGTG
>SUWS01000022.1:0-37224 GCA_015061365.1 Lentimicrobiaceae bacterium
CCTAAAATGTATATGATATATAAAGATAGACTTGATCAAAAATTTATTACTGCATAGATAAAATATTTTTTAAAATAATTGTAAATTAATTTGGATTTTAACATAGAATACGTGACATATTACACCTATGAAAAATAAACACGATGTAATTGGTGCGTCTCCTGACACATTACACCTATGAAAAATAAACACGATGTAATTGGTGCGTCTCCTGACACATTACACCTATGAAAAATAAACACGGTGTAATTGGTGCGTCTCCTGAGATATTACACCTTTAAAATAAACACGGTGTAATTGGTGCGTCTCAATCGAATTGAAAATTCGTTGTTAAAGTTTTTTTGATGCCACATAAAAACATTATAAGATTTTTTTTATATTTGTCCCAAATTCGAATTTTTAAAATTAAAATAACGTTATTATGAATCCAACTCATATTGAGCACATTGGAATAGCTGTAACAAGTTTAGAAGAATCTATTCCATTTTTCGAGACATTGCTCGGAACTAAATGTTATAATATTGAAGAAGTCGTTGACCAGAAAGTAAAGACTGCTTTCTTCAAGGTAGGTCAGACTAAGATTGAATTATTGGAACCAACATCACCGGAAAGTACAATCGCTTCATTTATTGAGAAGAACGGCGGCAAAGGTGGAATGCATCATATCGCTTTCGCAGTCGAAAATATTGAAGGTCACTTAGCAGAAGCTGAGGCAGCCGGCATTCGTCTCATCGACAAGGCTCCTCGTGGCGGCGCTGAAGGATTAAGCATAGCATTCTTACACCCGAAATCAACATGCGGTGTCTTGACAGAACTTTGTGAAGACAAGAACAAATAATTAATAATCATTAAGAAATCAATTAAATCCTAAATATTATGGTAATTGAACAGAAAATCCAAGAATTGTTAGACAAACGCGAACAGGCTCGCTTAGGTGGCGGTCAGAAGCGTATCGACTCACAACATGCCAAAGGAAAATACACAGCTCGCGAACGTATCGCTATGTTGCTCGACGAAGGCAGCTTCGAAGAATTTGACATGTTCCTAACTCATCGTACTACAGACTTCGGTCTCGACAAACAACAATATCTCGGCGACGGCGTCGTGACAGGTTACGGCACAATCGACGGCCGCGTCGTTTATGTTTATGCTCAGGACTTCACAGTGTTCGGCGGTTCTTTGTCAGAAACAATGTCGAAGAAAATCTGCAAGGTCATGGACCAAGCTATGAAAGTCGGTGCTCCAGTCATCGGTATCTGCGACTCTGGCGGCGCACGTATCCAAGAAGGTTCAAGAAGTTTGGCAGGTTATGCTGAAATCTTCCAACGTAATATCGACGCTTCCGGCGTTATCCCTCAGATCTCAGCTATCTTCGGTCCTTGCGCCGGCGGTGCTGTTTATTCACCAGCATTGACTGACTTCATCCTTATGACAGAACAAAACAGCTATATGTTCCTCACAGGACCAAAAGTTGTCAAGACTGTCACTGGCGAAGACGTAAGCACAGAAGATTTGGGCGGCGCCCTCGTACATAACCAGAAATCAGGCGTAAGCCAATTCATGGCTCCAACAGAAGAAGAAGCTCTTCAACTCATCAGAGACTTAGTGGCTTATCTCCCACAAAACAATTTGGAAGAACCTCCATACAAACCAACAGACGACCCTATAGATCGTAAGGACGACTCATTGAATGAGATTATCCCTGATAATCCAAACAAGCCTTACGATATGCAACATATCATCCATTCTATCGTCGACGACAACAAGTTCTTGGAAGTACATAAAGACTTCGCAAGAAACTTGATAGTAGGCTTCGCTCACATGGACGGTATGCCAGTAGGTATCGTAGCAAACAACCCTGCATTTTTCGCCGGCGTTCTTGACATCAACGCATCACGTAAGGGCGCACGTTTCGTACGTTTCTGCGACGCTTTCAATATCCCAATCGTGACATTAGTCGACGTTCCTGGATTCTTGCCTGGAACAGTACAGGAATACGGCGGTATCATAACTCATGGTGCTAAGATGTTGTTCGCATACGGTGAAGCTACAGTTCCAAAGATCACTGTCACAGTACGTAAGTCGTATGGTGGTTCACACTTGGTTATGGGCTGCAAGCAACTCAGAGCCGACATCAACTACGCATGGCCATCGGCAGAGATCGCTGTTATGGGACCATCTGGCGCAGTAGAGGTTTTGGACGGTAAGGAAATCGCAGCTATCGCTGATCCAGCAGAACGCGCTGAACTCGTAGCTAAGAAAGAACAAGACTACCGCGACAAATTCGCTAACCCATACGACGCAGCTAAGTTCGGCTACATCGACGACGTTATCGAACCACGCAACACACGCTTCCGCGTAATCAGAGCTTTACACGCTTTAGAAACAAAGAAAGATACCAATCCTCCTAAGAAACACTGTAACATCCCACTTTAAAAAATTAAGACAATGAATACTTTATATTTATCCCTATTAGCGATACAAGATGGTTTGCAAGTAAAAGGTTGGATAGTCACCATTAGTGGTTTCTTGATAGTCATCATGGCATTGGTGATTTTATTCCTTATTTTTAGCGGAGTGTCGAAAATCATTAACGCTGATTGGAGATCTATAGTTAATAAGGATAAGAGAAAAAATGAAGTAGAAGTTGTGGATAATAGTAATAAAGATATGAGTACTTCTAAAAATAATATTAACGACGATGTCATCGTAGCGATAGGGTTGGCATTGTCAATGTCGATGGAAGTTCATGATGAAGAATCAGGCGTGTTGACAATCAAGAGAGCACAGCGTGTCACATCGCCATGGGCTTCTAAAATTTTAGGTATAAACAATTTAAACAGATATTAATATGAAAAAATTTAAGTTCACTATCAGTGGCAAACAATATGAAGTAGAAGTTCAAAGCTTCGAGGGCGACAAGGCGCAGGTCGTTGTCAATGGTACACAATATGAAGTTGACGTTGAACGCGAGAAGGAAGAAGCAAGACCTGTAGTAGCAGCTCCACGTCCTGCAGCAGCACCTAAGGCTGACGCTCCTAAGGCAGCCGCAGCAGGCGACGCCAACGGTCATAAGGCAGTGGCTCCGCTTCCAGGTACTATCATGCAGATCTTCGTCAACGTCGGCGACCAAGTGAAACGCGGCGACAAGATATTAATGTATGAAGCAATGAAAATGGAAAACAACTTCCTCGCTGAAGTTGATGGTGAAATAAAAGACATTAAAGTCAGAGTAGGCGATAACGTTCTTCAAGGTGCTGTTTTAGTTGTAATAGGTTAAATAGTTTTTGTTATGAAAACTAAGCAACATACAATTAAAAGAAAGGCCTTAGTCATCTTCGCTTTGGTAGCTGTGATGTTCGTGCTTCACGCTTTTGTGACTTCAAACCCCACAATGGCAGAACTCGCGTTCACAGATGCCATGACAGAAAATGTCGTGACAACGATAAACGAAACTTCCGTAGAGACGTCATCACCTGGCGTCTCTGCTGAAGTCTCAGACGAGATGACGATAGGACAAGAGATTGCAGACGGATTGAGCAATTTCTTCGCTTTCACAGGATTTAAAAACGCAACAAGAGGTAATATCGTTATGATTCTTGTTGCGTTCTTTTTTATCTTCTTAGCCATCAAGTATGAGTTCGAGCCGATGCTCCTCATACCTATAGGCGTAGGTATAATAGTGGGTAACATCCCTTTCTTACAGACTTATACTTTCAATCTTAATGACGTCCTCTCACATCTTCAGGAACTCGCCGACCAGAACGTGCTGCAATCCAATATTCAGGAAGCTCAGGCTCTTATGGTGAGTCTCTTCGGCGGTGAGAACATTAAGTTGGAACTCGATGAAGCCGTGGCACGTTTCAACGAGATGCTCGCAGCAGGTTCTATAACATTACCTCAAGGTATGGATGAAACCTCTGCTCTCGCAGCTATCAACGAGGCTTTCAGCTTGAACATACAGACTGGTATCTATCAGAAAGGTTCCGTCTTGAATTACCTGTACTTCGGAGTGCGTCAAGGTATATATCCGCCACTTATCTTCTTAGGTATAGGCGCGATGACCGACTTCTCATCTTTGATTTCCCAGCCACGTCTCATGATATTAGGTGCTGCCGCCCAGTTAGGTGTCTTCCTCACTTTCATAGGTGCCTTATATCTCGGCTTCGATCTTAAAGAAGCTGGCGCTATCGGTATTATCGGTGGTGCAGACGGTCCTACAGCGATCTTCCTTTCTTCGAAGATGGCTCCTCATCTTTTGGGACCTATCGCTATAGCGGCTTATTCCTACATGGCACTCGTGCCGCTTATCCAGCCTCCTATCATGAGATTGCTCACCACGCCTAAGGAACGTGTCATTCACATGAAACCTCCTCGTGCCGTGAGCAAGACAGAAAAGGTATGCTTCCCGATAGTGGGATTGCTGCTCACCACTTTCATCAGCCCTTCGGCATTGCCATTGCTCGGCATGCTGTTCTTCGGTAACTTACTGAAAGAAAGCGGTGTGACAAAACGTCTCGCCAATACTGCAAGCAATGCTCTTATCGATATTGTCACTATCTTGTTAGGACTTACCGTAGGAGCTTCGACGCAAGCCGACGTCTTCCTGACAAAAGAGTCGTTATTGATATTCGGTTTAGGAGCCTTGTCGTTCATGATCGCTACGGCAGCCGGTATCCTCGGAGCTAAGTTCATGAATCTTTTCTTGAAAGAAGGCGACAAGATAAATCCTCTTATCGGCAACGCCGGTGTCTCTGCCGTTCCTGATAGCGCACGTGTCTCTCAGGTGGAAGGACAGAAATATGATCCATCGAATCACTTGCTCATGCACGCCATGGCACCTAACGTCTCCGGCGTCATCGGCTCGGCAGTGGCAGCAGGTATCTTGATGAGCTATCTGATGCTGTAATAATTCATAATGCATAATGCATAATTCATAATGCATAATTTTGGGGATTCCTGAGATTATGCATTATTTTTTTTGAATCATAAAGACTGATAAAAGTCGAAGGATTGTAAAGTTCAATGCCATTCTTAAGTTTTCAGATTTTCAGATTTTCAGATTCTCAGATTTAAAAAAAGAGGTGTTCGATTAGTATCTTGATTCCTAAGATGATGAGTATCGTTCCGCCTGCTATCTCTGAGATTTTGCTGTAGCGCGATCCGAAGATGTTACCGATCTTGACGCCGCAGAAAGAGAATATGAATGTGGTTATTCCTATTAGCAGAACTGACTTCCAGATGTTTACTTTTAAGAAAGCGAATGTCACTCCGACGGCGAGGGCGTCGATGCTTGTGGCGATGGCTAACATCAGCATGGTCCTGAAACCTGTACATCCGCATGAACGTCCGTCGGTCGTCTCATTGTCATTATGGTTGTCTTCTTCGCCAAGAGCTTCTCTTATCATATTGATACCTATTATTGAAAGCAATCCGAAAGCGATCCAATGGTCGATGTTGGTGATGAAATGTTCGAACTGTGAGCCGAGGAAATAACCTATCAGAGGCATGAGAGCCTGGAAACCTCCGAACCATAATCCGCATAGAAAAGCTGTCTTGAACGAGAATCTTTTAGTGGCGAGACCTTTACATATCGATACCGAAAAAGCATCCATCGAAAGTGCTATGCTGATGCTGATTAGAGATATTAGATCCATGTTTAATGTACGAATGATATTCGATATCCGGAGATTGACTTACAATAAAAAAGTCGGGATGACAAGATTCGAACTTGCGGCCTCTTCGTCCCGAACGAAGCGCGCTACCGGACTGCGCTACATCCCGAAATTTGATTTGCAAAGATACAACTTTTTTTGAATTCTAAAACCTTGGAGCTTTGGAATTATAGAAAAAACTTTTTTTGAATTTGCAAAGAGAAAATTAAAAGTCTTCTCAAAGAAAAATTCATAAATCTCCTGCAAAGCAATTTATAGAAATCCCCTTAAAAAAATCCGTTGTCCGTTGTCCGTTGTCTGTTGACTTTTGTTATCTTTGCGAAAACAAAATCTCAGAAACGTGCAAACACTAAAGTCACAGATAAATCCTAACAGTAAGGAGTTTCAGGATAATAAGAGAGCCTATATGGAATTGATGGCGCGCTATCGTGAAGGTATGTCGATGAGTATGCAGGGCGGAGGTTCTGTCGCTGTCGAGAAGCATAAGAAACGTCATAAGCTTCTCGCCCGTGAACGCATCGACCAACTTATCGATAAGAACACTCCGTTTCTGGAGCTTTCGCCGATGGCTGCCTACGACACTTATAACAATGACTTTCCTTCAGCTGGCATTGTCACAGGAATAGGAATAATACAAGGTCGTGAGGCTATGATAGTAGCTAACGACGCTACTGTCAAGGGCGGTACTTATATGCAATATACCGTGAAGAAACATCTTAGAGCGCAAGAGATCGCGATGGAGAATAAGCTGCCATGTGTCTATATGGTCGACAGTGGCGGAGCGTTCTTGCCGGAACAAGATAAGGTTTTTCCTGATAGAGATCATTTCGGTCGTTTCTTCTACAACCAGGCTCGTATGTCGGCGATGGGAATACCGCAGATCGCCATCGTGATGGGAATGTGTACGGCTGGCGGAGCTTACGTGCCTGCCATGAGCGACGAGACTATCATAGTCAGAAATCAAGGGACGATATATCTCGCCGGACCTCCTTTGGTGAAAGCCGCTACAGGCGAGATTGTCACTGCCGAGGAACTCGGTGGCGCGGATATGCATACTTCAATATCTGGTGTCGCTGACCATCTCGCAGAGAACGACAGTCACGCCATGCAGATATGCCGTAATATTTTCAAGACTTTAGAGAAAAGAGAAAAACAACGTCTCGACATATTGCCTGTTGAAGCTCCTTTGTATGACCCGGAAGATCTGTACGGCATCGCCCCTGTCGACTTGCGTCAGCTTGTAGATCCGAGGGAGGTGATAGCCCGTATCGTCGACGGCAGCCGTTTCCAGGAGTTCAAGGCACGTTATGCAACCACGATAGTATGCGGCTTCGCTCATATCATGGGATTTCCTGTAGGCATCATCGCCAACTATGGAGTGTTGTTCTCGGAGTCGGCATTGAAGGCGACGCATTTCATAGAGCTGTGTTGTCAGCGTAACATCCCGTTGGTGTTCTTGCAGAACGTGACGGGTTTCATGGTGGGCAAACAATATGAATGCGGCGGTATCGCTAAAGACGGAGCCAAGATGGTTCATGCCGTCAGCAACGCCAACGTGCCTAAGTTTACCGTCATCTTCGGAGGTTCTTTTGGAGCGGGTAACTACGGCATGGCAGGACGAGCCTACAGCCCGAGACTTCTGTTCATGTGGCCTAACGCCAAGATCTCCGTCATGGGCGGCGAACAAGCAGCGGGTGTTCTCACGACAGTGAAAGAGGACCAATATAAAAGCAGAGGCTTGGAAGTGTCGAAAGAGGAGTTAGATAAGATAAGAACTGATATTCTGGCGAAATACGACTACGAAGGTTCCGCCTTCTACAGCACTGCACGTCTATGGGACGACGGTATCATCGACCCTGTCGATACCCGTAAGATATTAGCGATGGGAATAGCAGCCTCGTTGAATCAGCCGTTCCCACCATTGCAGTTCGGAGTGTTTAGAATGTAATTTAAAGTGTAGAGTTTAGAGTGTAGAGTTTATAGTAGTTGAAAGTGTAAAGTTTTTAGTTAATTAGTTTATATAATTTGTAAATTTTAAATCTGAATAAACTTAAAAACTCCAAACTCTCAACTTTAGAACTACTCTAAACTATAAACTATGAACTATAAACTAGAATAAAATGGATTTCACGACATTACAAATAGGTATAGAAAAGAATGTGGCTCGTATCGCCTTGAATCGTCCGGAGGTTCGTAACGCGATGAACGCCCTTATGATTAAGGAACTCACAGAAGCCGTCGACTGGTTAGATGCTCGCGACGACATCAGGGTGATAGAGATATGTGGCAATGGCAAGTCGTTCTGTGCCGGAGCTGACATTAATTATATGAAAGACGTAGCGTCTTTCGGTTATGACCAAAATTTAGAAGATGCCAAAAGATTATCCAAGCTATTTCAGAAGATATATTTCTGTAACAAGCCTGTCATCACTCTCGTTCATGGCGCGGTGATAGGAGGCGGCAACGGAATCACAGCGGCTTCCGACATCGTCCTTGCGGAGAAAGACACCGTCTTCGCCTTCAGTGAGGTGAAGTTAGGACTCACGCCAGCAACAATCTCACCCTTTGTTATAGCGCGATGCGGCGAGATGCCAGCGCGCGACCTCATGCTCTCGGGAAGAAAGTTTACGGCACAAGAGGCGAGAGAATATAAACTCGTTAATTTCGTTGGCGACATCGACGAAATTAATAAGAAGTTAGATGCTTATATCGACGACTTCTTGAAAGCATCGCCCGATGCCATCAGAGACTGCAAGCATCTCATAAGAAACGTGGGAGGAATTAGCACCCCATATAGTAGTGTCTTTGATATGACGGCGCAGCTGATAGCGCAAGAGAGAATGAGCGACGACGCACAAGAGAGGATGAGGGGGTTTTTGGAGCTTTGAACTTTGAGCTAAGGCTGTTGAACTTTGAACTTTGAGCTAAGGCTGTTGAACTTTGAGTTTTGAGCTAAGGCTGTTGAACTTTGAACTTTGAGCTAAGGCTGTTGAGCTTTGAACTTTGAGCTAAGGCTGTTGAACTTTGAACTTTGAGCTAAGGCTGTTGAGCTTTGAACTTTGAGCTAAGGCTGTTGAACTTTGAACTTTGAGCTAAGGCTGTTGAACTTTGAGTGTTCAATAAATTAGTATTAAACCAATTAAAATTATGAAACCATGAGAAATTTTAGAAATTATGATATCTGGAAGGATTCTATGCTTTTGGCAAAGAATGTTTGTCAATGTACAAAGACTTTTCCTCGATATAGTGCTATTATAAATCAGATTCAGCGTTCTGCAATATCAATTCCATCAAACATAGCTGAAGGTTCTTCGAGGTCATCCTCGACTGAATTTGCAAGATATTTGGAAATATCTATGGGTTCCGCATTTGAATTAGAAACCCAAATAGAGTTATCATATTACTTTCAATATTTAGATGAAGAAAATTACAAAAAACTTATCTCAGATATAGTAAGTATTGAAAAAAGAATATCAACATTTATTATGCAAATAAGATCTAAATAACAGTTGAAATAAGGATGTTGAGCTTTGAACCATGAACTAAGGCTTTTGAACCAACGTTCAAAGTTCAAGGTTCAAAGCTCAAGGTTCAAAGTTCAAAGCTCAAGGTTCAAAGCTCAAGGTTCAAAGCTCAAAGTTCAAAGTTCAAAGTTCAAAGTTCAAAGCTCAAAGTTCAAAGTTCAAAGTTCAAAGTTCAAAGCTCAAAGTTCAAAGTTCAAAGCTCAAAGTTCAAAGTTCAAAGTTCAAAGTTTTTTCAAAATACAATGTTTGACGTTCAGACTTTTTTATTACCTTTGTAAACTATTATGCCTTCGAAGAAAATACATAAGATATTAGTAGCGAACAGAGGTGAGATTGCTGTTCGTATCATTAGTACTTTAAAGAAGTTAAGTATTAACTCTGTCGCTGTTTATGCCGATAACGACGCTGATTCGTTGCATTGTCGCATCGCTGATGAGGCACGTCCTCTCGGTAGTGGCAGTCTTAAAGATACTTATCTTAATATTCAGAAGATTATAGATTTAGCCTTAGATGCCGGTGCCGATGCCATTCATCCGGGATATGGTTTCCTTTCGGAGAATGCGGATTTCGCTGAAGCATGTGAGGCAAATAATTTGATATTTATCGGTCCTGATGCGGATTCGATGAGGCTGATGGGCGATAAGATAAGAGCTCGTCAGTTTGCGATAGAGAATGACATTCCTGTCGTCTGGGGTTTGGTGGGCAGTCTTGAAGAAATAGAGGCACAAGCCGCCGCCCTTCCATATCCCGTCTTGATAAAAGCTTCTGCCGGCGGCGGCGGTAAGGGTATGCATATAGTGGACGACACCTCACAACTGCATCTCTCCTTAGAACAGGCGGTGCGCGAAGCTGAACGTTATTTCGGTAACGGACAGATTTTCGTAGAACAATATATCAGAAATCCTCGTCATATAGAAGTGCAGATCCTCGCCGACCATCATGGCAACGTCATCCATCTTTACGAACGCGAATGCTCGGTGCAACGTCGTTATCAGAAGGTGATAGAAGAATCGCCGTCACCGACATTGACGGAAGAAAAACGTAAGGCGATTTGCGAGACTGCCGTCAATCTATGCAAGAAGATGAATTACAATAACGCCGGTACGGTGGAGTTTATCGTCGATGAGAACCAGAACTTCTACTTCCTTGAGATGAACACACGTATTCAGGTTGAGCATCCCGTCACAGAACAAAGGACCGGAATCGACATCGTGGAAGAGCAGATCCGTATAGCGAGAGGCAAGGTGATGGGCTACACTCAAGATTCTGTAATGGCTAACGGTCATGCGATAGAATGCCGTATCTACGCCGAAGACCCGGAAAACAACTTCATGCCCGCGCCTGGCGACATCACGCTCTATCACGAACCTAAGATGCGTGGCGTGAGAATTGACAGTAGTATCGACAGACCGACGACGATCTCCGACAGCTACGACCCGATGATAAGCAAACTGATTTGTCACGGCAAGGATAGAGAAAGCGCGATAGAGATAACAAGAAACGCTCTTAAAGATTATATAGTACAGACCAAGAAAACCAATATTCCTTATCTCCAAAGTATCATCGACAATGATGATTTTATTGAAAACAAGATCGATACTTCCTATTGCGAGAAGCATCAAGACGAGCTCATCGATTCGATGATTAAGATGCGTGACGAGATTAAGAAAGAAGATGTGGTGGCTCTTTTCCTTTTCTACGACTTTAACAAGAAATATTTAGAAAATAAAACCATCGACAATATCTGGGAAGATATAGGATATTGGAGATATAATATGAATATTGACGTTGAAATAGGTAGGGACGCGGCATGCCACGTCCGTACAGATGCCGCCAATGTGGTATTTCATGTACAGATTGATCGTATAAGACGTAAGTCGTTGAGTTGTACTATTAATGGACAGACTTACGAGGTTATGCTTTCGCAGAATGGAGGAGATATTAATAAGGTTATCATCAATGGAATGACAGAGTCGATATTTGTTTCTGAGACGAACGACAACAACTATTGCGTTCATCTTAAAGGATTGGATTTCATCTGTCGCCGTAATGATGAGCTTAACGACACTAAAGATTATTCGAATACGGAGAATAAGAACAGCGACTTGGAATATCATTCGCCGATGCCGGGGAAGGTTATCAAGGTCAATGTGAAGGAAGGTGACGAGGTTAAGGTTGATGATGTCTTATGTGTTGTAGAAGCCATGAAGATGGAAAACAATATCAAGGCGATGACATCTGGCAAGGTTGCCAAGGTCTTCGTCAAGGAAAATGATAAAGTAGATGTTAAAACTATTTTGATAGAATTAGCTTTATGAATTTTGGTTTAACAAAACAACAGATAGAATTACGCGAGAGAGTTCGCGACTTTGCCGAGCGCGAGGTCAGACCTGTCGCTGCATATAACGATGAAAACGAAATCTTTGATGTGGAGCTGACACGTAAGATAGCAGACTTGGGACTTCTCGGGATATGTGTGCCGAAAGCATACGGCGGACAAGAATTAGACACCCTGTCGTATATCATCGCCGTTGAAGAACTTTCGAGAGTAGATGGCTCTACGGCTGCCACCATCGCTGCCGACAACTCATTAGGCATCAGCCCTATCAAAGAGTACGGAACGAAAGAACAGAAAGAAAAATATCTCCCTTTGCTTTGCAAGACGCATCTCTGGGGATTCGGTTTGACAGAAGAGACGGCAGGCTGCGATTCTCGTGGCACGAAGTCGACGGCACGTTTGGAAGACGATAAGTGGGTTCTTAACGGAACCAAGATCTTCATCACCAACAGTGCGACACCAATGACTTTGGGTAGCACCGTTCAAGTCGTATCAGGAGAGAAAAACGGTAAGCCTGAGTTTACTACCTTCTTGATGGAGAACGACACTCCTGGTTTCACGCAAGAACCGATGAATCGTAAGATGATGTGGCGAGCCTCCAATACCGGTCGCCTCACCTTTAACAATGTAGAACTTACGAATGATAATATGCTTGGTGCTCCTGGACAAGGTTCTCATATCATGCTCGCCACTTTAGACGGTGGTCGTCTGTCGATAGCTGCAATGGCTTTAGGATGTGCACAAGGAGCCTACGAGATGGCTCTCGCTTATTCTAAAGAGAGAGAGCAGTTCGGTAAGCAGATTTGTAAGTTCCAGGCTGTCAGTTTCAAGCTTGCTGATATGGCGATGAAGATCGAAGCTGCGCGTTGTCTTTTGTATAAGGCATGTAGGATAAAAGACGCTGGAATGCCTTTTGGCAAAGAAGCAGCCATGGCTAAACTCTATTGTTCTGAGGTAGCTGCTGAGGTGTGCGATAATGCGGTGCAGGTGATGGGAGGTCACGGATTGTTAAAGGACTTCGATATGGAACGTTTCTATCGCGACCAGAGAATATTGCAGATAGGGGAGGGGACATCGGAGATCTTACGTCTCGTGATTTCAAGATATATAGGATGTTAATGAATTAGTTTAATAAATATAAATTATACGTTATGAATAAATTAGAGCAAATGTTCGAAGTATTGCGTAGCCGTCCGAAGAAACGTTTGGCAGCAGCATACGCTAACGACGATCACACAATCTGCGCAGTGAGTGCAGCAATCGACAATGGTTTAATAGAAGGTATCTTATGCGGCGACAAAGATGTCATCGCTAAGGTTTGCGAAGCCGAAGGTATCGATATTAACAAGTTTACCATCGTCCATGAACCAGATGAGATTAAAGCAGCTGCTAAAGCCTGCGACCTCATCAATGCAGGTGAAGCCGACATCTTGATGAAAGGTCTTCTCTCTACCGACAAATATATGCGCGCCATCTTGAATAAAGAACGCGGATTATGTCCTCCTAACGCAACATTGGCTCACGTCTGTGCGATAGAAAATCCTAACTATCACAAATTATTAATCGCCAGCGACTGTGCCATCATCCCTGCTCCAGACTTCAAACAAAAACAGACATTGTTGAAATATTTGGTTGCTACAGCTAATGCTTTGGAGATTAAGAATCCTAAATTGGCTGTCATCACAGCTACAGAACAGATGCTCGTTGGTATGCAGGCATGCGTCGACGCGGCTCTCATCACCAAGATGGCTGACCGCGGACAGATTAAAGGCTGTATCGTTGACGGTCCTATCTCATTAGACCTCGCCATCGACGCTGAAGCAGTGGCGATCAAAAACTTCAAGAGCCCAGTTGCCGGTGACGCCGACTGTCTCCTCTTCCCAAGTATCGAAGCCGCTAACGTATTCTATAAATGTAACAGCAAGTTCGATCACGCTGAAGTGGCTGCCGTCGTTATGGGTGCAAAAGTACCTTGCGTCTTGTCATCACGCGGCGACTCTTCAAAGACAAAATTATGTTCAATAGCATTAGCAGCATTGTTAGCTAAATAATAAAAAACAAATCGATTATGAGTTACAAATTATTAATTATCAATCCGGGTTCAACTTCAACTAAAGTTGCAATCTTCCAAGACAAAGAATGTCTTTTCAAGAAAAACATCAAACACTCAGCTGAAGAGATAGCTCCTTTTGAACACATCGCTGACCAATATCATTTCCGCAAGGAAGTTATTCTCAACGAGCTTAAAGAGGCAGGCATGGAACTCAGCGACGTTGATATGGTAGTAGGTCGTGGCGGTTTGTTGAAACCTCTCACTTCAGGTATATATGAAGTTAATGAAGCTATGATTCGCGACTTGGTTAACAGTCCTGTCGGCGAGCACGCTTGTAACCTCGGAGGTCTGATAGCTGACGATATCGCTAAGTCGATAGGCGTGAAAGCATACATTGCCGACCCTGTTATCGTTGATGAGATGGAAGACGTGGCTCGTTTCTCAGGTCATCCAGCATTCCCACGTATGTCGGTGTTCCACGCTTTGAACCAGAAAGTCATAGCACGTCAACATGCTGCTACAGTAGGTAAGAAATATGAAGAGTTGAACCTTATCGGTATTCACCTCGGCGGTGGTATCTCGGTTGCAGCTCACAAGAAAGGTCGTGTTGTCGATGTTAATAACGCTTTGAACGGCGACGGTCCTTTCACACCGGAACGTTCGGGAGCTTTGCCATCAGGTCCTCTCATGAACGCTTGCTTCAGCGGCAAATACACTAAGAAAGAAATCGACCTCATGCTTAAAGGTCAAGGCGGCTTTGTCGCTTACTTAGGCACTAACGACGCTATGGAAGTTGAGAACAGAGTTAAGGCTGGCGATAAAGAATGGGAACTCGTCTATCGCGCTATGGCTTATCAGGTAGCTAAGGAAGTCGGAGGTCTCGCAGCATCAGCGTTCAGCATGGATGTCGACGCTATATTCGTAACAGGCGGTATGGCATACGACAAAAACTTCTGCAAGATATTAGAAGGTCATCTCGGAAAAATAGCTCCGGTTTACGTATATCCTGGCGAAGACGAAATGATGGCTCTCACATTGAACGGACTTATGGTTCTTAACAAAGAATGTGAAGCTAAGATTTATGAATAAATCTGAGAATCTAAAATCTGAGAATCTGAGAATCTGAGAATCTGAAAATCTGAAAATTTTGTAGAGACGCAGCAATGATCATTGCTGCGTCTCTATCTTTATAATTCTAAAATTCTAAAATTCTAAAATTCTAAAGTTCTAAAGTTCCAGAATTCTAAAAAAAGTGCTGGCACGTTTCACAACGCGCCAGCGAGAAAGTTAAAATAATTAATAATATTAAAAACTACTCACGAAGAGTCAATTCAGTTTACAATTTACAGTTGACAGTTAATTGTCAACTGTAAATTGTTAGTTGTCAATTGTTCTTTCTTTTGAGAGCGTATGCTGCACCCAATCCTGCCAAGATTAATAATCCTGAACCTACAGGTGCTGGTTGGTCGTCGCTTTGACCACGCATTGGCAAAGTTGGCAGACCGTTGGATTGACGATTCTGATTGTCTATATCATTGTATGAGAAGAAAGAATCACTTTTTTGGGCATTCACACCCAATCCTAATGTTATTACGAGTGATATTGTTACTAATACTTTTTTCATTTTTATTCTTTTATTTTTCTGGCTTCGAGCCTTGAGCCATGAGTTATGAGCGTTTCATGCTTGCCCATTGCTCATCGCCCATTGCTCAGAGCAATTTATTCAACAACTATCTTTTGTACCTTAACTCCGTTTTCGTCCGACATTCTGATGATGTAAACGCCAGCTGCGAAATCTGCCGTTGAGATGTTTGCAGAAGTCTCGACATTATATTCAGCTACCGGACGACCTGTAACGTCATAAACGTTGACTACGCCTTGTCCTTCGATATTGTAGATATACATCATGCCGTTGTTGATGAACGCGAAGTTTTCGTTATCACCGTCATTGCTATTAGACATAGCCAACTTGATGATGAAACGTTCAGCGTTGTCATTTGATGTTGCCATGAATGTGTAGTCTTCGATGAGCAAGTTTGTCTCAACGCCTGTGAAACGGTCGACGAGAGTCATCATTGCGTATTCGCAGTCTTGTGCTTCAACGCCGATTGTATATTGACCCATAGACTTTGCTTCGAATGAAACAGGGATTTCTGTTACTTCTTGGTTCATCATTGCGATAGCGTAGTTAACGCCTTCAACAGGAATATAAACCATAGGGATTTCAGCATTGCGGTGGTTGATTTTGTCTAAGCCGATGCCTTCGTTGAATGAAACGTAAGCCACGTCGCTGTATTGTGAGTTGGCGACGTTGATTCTGATCTGTCCGTTGTTTTCGCTTTCTGATCTCTTAGCGGAGACCTTCTTGTTGATATTTAATACTGTCTCTCCGGTTGTCTTGATCATGACAGATTCCATTGGAGCGATTGTTCCGCTTGTTCTTGATTCCAATGCGCCTTGTGGTGTGACAGCATAGAAACCTGTTGCAAGTTTAGTTGCATCTGTTGCTGAGAAATGTGTTTCTGTGATGTTGTGTGTAAATGGGTTGCCGACGAAATGGAAACCTGCAAGTACATTGTTATGATAACCAAGTGATACTTGTACGTTCTCATTAGCGTTGAAAGTACCTTTGAAAACGACATTTGTATTAGCAGTATTTGCATAAAGATAACCTCTACCAGCCTCCAATGAACCGAAGTCTGAATGATTATCTTTAACGTTTTCCCACATCATTGTTTCTTCATTGTAGCGATAGAAGTCGTGTGAATTAGCTGTTAACAGACCTTCTACAGCATTGATTTCAACTGTACCTACTGGAGAACTGATTGTACCCCAACCTTCTGTTGTGCCAGCAACTTTCTTTGTCATGCTACCTTTAACAGCAACTTCATTATAAAGCTGACCATTGCCTGTGATTCTTACGTCCATTTGGCTACCTGTACCAACAGCTTCTAAGTTAAGTGTTGCGCTTACTTCAACAGCACCTGTGATTTTACCTGTTGTGTTGACTGTAACGACTGGAAGTTCTGTATATCCACCGGCACTATAATCGTATGAATCGAACGCGAAATGATTTTCACCTTCTACTTCATTAGCTAAGATGCTTGTAGAACCATCGATAACTACATTGCCGCAGTTGACAGAAAGAACGTATGAATAGTTGTTACGATCTAAATGATCACCATCCAATTTCATATCTGTGATTGTGAGGTCAGCGTAGTTTTGGATAAGCATTGCGAAGTCATCGCCTGCTGTTTCTGCAACATTTAAGGTACCGTTTTGAAGAGTGACTGTATTATCTTTCAAGATTTGGAAACCGAGAGTTTGAGTTCCTGTTGAACCTACAGCAGGAGAGGTGAAGGTGTAAGTGAAACCGCCGAAGTCGATAGTGACATCTTTGTTGATGACTATACCTGAGCCTTCAGTATCGCAAAGCATAGTTATTTCTGTACCTATACCATCAGTGCCAGCTGAATTAATAGCTTCTTCGAGTGTTGGGAAATAATTCTCACCTATCTTAGCGACTGGCTTGAATGAGAAGAAATTGATGACTTTAGGATTAACTATTAATTGATTATTTTCAAAGGAAATGTTTCCAATTTCCTTATTTGGAATAAATTCGCAAGTAAAGTCACAATATTCATATTCTACATTTGCATTTGTATCATACAATTTAAATGTAACCTGCTTATTATAGTCAACTTCACCGTCGCCGTTTATTTGAGTGTAATAGATACATCTATTCTCCAACATTTGATATTCGTTCTGGTATCCACGCAATTTACCTTCGATAAATGCACCAATTTCGAAATTGTTGGAAGACTGTTCTGTGCCGTCAATAGCAATAACAATCATAGCACTCATGTTGAAATCATCAGAGTTATCAAGCTCTCCCCAATTATTTTGTCCGAAGACGAAAGAATAAAGCGCCATGAAACACGTAAGAATTGTTAATCTTTTTTTCATTTGTTTGATTTGATTAAGTTTTTAATTATTAATTTTATTTAATTTTTGTTTTGGTTTCGAGCCGTGAGCCGTGGACACTTCGACAAGCTCAGTGCCCACAGTCCACAACCCTCAACTAATCATTCATCATTAATTTTCAGTTTTCAATTTTCAACTTTCAATTCGTCAGACGCACCAATTACATATTGTTTATTTCCAAAGGTGTAATGTGTCACGTCTCTACCAAAATTTTCAGTTTTCAATTTTCAACTTTCAATTACTTAACGATGAGTCTGCAATGTTTAACATCGCCGTTATCAGTAATTCTAATCACGTAAATACCTGCTGTTTCAAAAGCATCGATAGAGTCAACGTTTTGGTATTCGGCAACCTTTACGCCAAGTGCATTGAACACTTCAACAGTGTCGCATGTAGCTTGGAGGTTGATTTCTGTACCTGTTGTTGTTGGGTTAGGATAGATGTTGATGTCGCTTAATGAAGCTTCACCAATACCTGTTGTTCCGCGGTTGAAGATATAAGGTTCTTTCAATGAACCTACGATAGCGTCGTCTGAATAGTTCATTCTATCGTTAAGATCGAACTCTTCGCCAGTTGTAAGATCATAGAACTTGAATGTCATTTCTTCAACGCCTTCGCCATGGATTGTGAGGAAGAGAACGTAAGCATCGATTGGTTCAACGTAGATTGGACGTGCGCTGCCTCTTACTTCACCGTCTACAAATGCTGCAACTTCGTAATCGCCTCCTTCAACATCAACCATAGCTGTCATTGTCATGTTGTTTGGATATTGTGATGCGTTTGGAATCCAATAGTTGCCATTTGTTGTGATGTTAGATTTTAACTCTGAATTAGATTTACCTTGAGGAACATTGTATGTGAAAACTACATCATTCTCAGATGATGTATTATGATACATATAACCTTCTCCTTTAACTAATACTTGTAAGCCTCCCGCCCAAGTGTTATTTCCAATATAATATGCGAAACCGTGATTATGGCTCTTTATCTGGTCTCCTATTGTTAGGTCTACACCATTGAAAGCATCGCTAAGATTTACACTACCATTTATTGGATAACCAATCCAGTTCCATGCATCTTTAACTAATGTTATTTCAACATTTTCGTGGTCTATAGTCTCACCTTTAAGATTTAATGTTGAAGGTTCATTAGCTTTTATCATATACATTTGTTCTGGTAAAATTTCATCAAGTGTACCTGACCATGCTTCTGGTCCTGCATATATATCAAAACCTTGTGTATGACTCTTAATTTGAGCAGCACTTTCTCCTAATTCTTTTTCTAATGTTTCGAGGTCTGTGTTAACATAGTATGAGAACCAGTTCCAGCCTGCGTTGAGTTGGGTTGTTTGAGTGATGATAGGTGTGCTGATATTAACAAATTCTTTCCAAACGTTAGCTTCTTTATATAATGCCTTGGCAGCATGATCTGGAACAAACAATGTTGCATTATAAAATACTTCTTGTTCGAATGCATTGTAATTGTTAGCATTTTGAACAGTTGGAGGTACGGCTGCGTTGACAGTGATTGTCCTGATGGTTTTGGTTTCATGGAATGCACTTCCACTCATAGTTTCCAATGTTAAAGGAAGCACAACTTCTGTGAAGTTTGTATTAAGGAATGCCAAACCAGGAAGTGATTTTACGCCTTCTTCAACAACAAGTTTGATGAACTTAGATCCTGCGAATGCACGTCCGTAACCACTGTTTTCTGCTGTTATAGTCAATGTGTTGCCTGCACCGTTATTAGCGAATGCGCTTACACCAATTGATGTTATTGAAGCAGGAAGTTGGAAGTCGCCTTTGAAAGAATTGTTGAATGCCCATGCATCGATTGTTGTCAACTCACAACCATCAGCGAATATCAATGAACCTGCGTTGGCGTTATGACTTGCATTGAATGCCATATAGCCGATTGTTCTTACTGCTGCGGGGATTACCAAATCACCTACAAAGTTTTTACAATCCTTGAATGCATCTTTTGGAATTGAAGTAACTGTGAAATCTAAGCCTTCTATGCTTTCAACGAAATCAACTGATGTTGGAATTACCAATTCTGCGTTGCTGTTAGCAGCAGGTTTGGTATTGCCAATCTTAATTGAGCATTCCATTGGGTCCATGCTTGTTATTGTGGCAATCATAGTATATTTATCATCTTTACCGGCAATCTCAATTTCAGTACCAATACCGAGGATGTGATTAATTAAACCGCCATTAGGTTCCTCATAGAATCTGCTCCAACCAGGTGCAGTTGCATATTCTTCGTAACTTACTGCATTAGGAACAATCAATGCTGCAACTTTACATATAACCATTTGGAATGGAACTTCTGTATAATGTGAAGCTGCAACAGGAGCTTCTTCAGCATAACATGTTATAGTCTTTATTTTGTGATTTTCACCATAACCATAGAAACAGTTGTCACCAATTGATTTTAATGTTGATGGGAACACTATATCTGTTAAGGCAGACATATTAGCAAGTGCTTTTGTACCAATTGTTGCGACACCTTCTGAAATTGTAACAGTCTTGAAACGTGTACTGTTGAAACCATTGTCTGCAACAGAAGTAACATTAAATGTGATACCATCAAATGTTGCTGTTACTGGAGTAACTAAATTTATGCTACTATTTTGAGCAGGTTTCTTATTACCAATCTTAACTGATAATTCATTGTTTTCATTGTCGGTAACATTGAACATCAAGCTGTAGGCTGCTTGGTCCTGAGTTGTTTCAACGCCTTCTGCTGTGTAGAATTTTTCAAATGATGCTATTCTTACTTCGTAAACATTGTCATCGATTTGTACTGCTTCGTAGCCTTCGGCGCACCATTCATTAACATCTTGTGTATATGTACCACCGGTAATAGAAACATTTTCTTCAGCTGCATCTATCATACTATCGCCTTCATTTGCAATAAAGTTGTTAAACGTGAAGTTACCACCTTCAATATTAATCATACCAGCGGTAACATATACAATGTGATCTGAATTACCAGTAATTGCATTAAGAGTGTATTCTCCATCTTTGATAGTTACAATAGCATTTGGGTTTTCTACGGCTATCACGCCATGCTTACCAACTATATTACCATCAACAATAGTTAATGTTCCTTTAACACAGATTGCATAATTGCTTTCATTGACAGCTTGAACAGTACCACCTTCAATTGTGGATTCTCCTCCTTCATCAATAAAAATACCGTATCCACCAGTGTTAGTTTCAATATTTTGAAGAATACCACTCTTCAATGTCAACTTACCACCATTTAATACATAATGATTTCTGAATGTTGAAACAGCGTTACCGACATTGTCTTCTATGGTTAATTCACCATTAATATAAAGATTTACATAAGCACCGCCTGTCAGATTTTTACCGTTCAAATCCAAAGTAACGACTTTGCCAGCTGCTACTGTAACAGTATTTTCAAGTTCAACGTTTTCTAAGACTATTATAGTTTTATCTTCTGTTGCAGCGTTGAAAGCGTCTTGGAGAGTTGCATAGCATGTCTCGTCAATCTTGGCAACAGCCTTAATTACGGATACAAGTCCGTTCTCTGCCTCTATTGTAGCATAGCCTGCAGCAGCAAGTTCGTCGGCATACTCGGCCTTAACCTTAACAGTGTTACCGTTGGGGTCATCCAATATGTTACCTGTAATTTCACCTGCAACTGTTACGCTTGAGCCTGTTGTTGTGTTCTCACTTGTGCCTATGAAACTGATTGCATAGTAGTGGTTACCGTTAGCTGTAACAGTACTTTCTGCATCAACATTTACGGCAACATTGTTTGCACGTACGGCAATTGTTGAGAATGAGTTACCCTCAACGTCGTTACCTATATTACCACCTGACAAGTCAGAGTTAACAAAGTTGAATTCTGAGTCATCTGAACCCGGCTTAACGTAGAGTGCACTGTAACCGCTGATAACAGATTCATTTGCTGTAAGCTCGGTCTCAACGAAGGTGATGATACCGTAACCAGCAGCAGCGCTGATGTTCACATTGGTCATAACAACCTTTGTGCCGTTCTCAGAACCACCGATGGTCAAGGGCTGAGGATTACCGTGAGTTGTGTACTCATCAGCAATGAGAGTTACATCGGTCAATGTAAGCTCAACAGCCTTACGAGTATCTACGCAGCGCTGTGCTGCCTCGATAGCACCGTTCTTGATTGTAGCGTTTGCATATACTTCAAATGCTTTCTTGCAGTTAGCTGTTACAGTCTTACCATTAAGGTCGATAACGACTGCCTTTTCAACTTTAATAAGTTCTGAAGTCTCTACGTTTCTAAGGAGTTTTACAGTAGCTTTGCTATCATCGCCTGCTTTGTCGATAGCGGCTTGGAGAGTAGAGAAGCTGTAGAATTCTGAAGCACCTTCGTAAGTGACTATTGCAACTGTAGTTACAATATTACCAATTACTTCAGTAGTTTCGCTAATATTGATTCTACCTGTTGCGGTAGCGTTGGTTGTTGCAGAAGAAAGTTCTCCATTTTCATCCTTTGCAGTGATTGAACCGCCTGTGATGTTGATTTCAGCACCCTCAGCGCTATCTGTTCCGTTATTGTTTAATTTAACAGCTGCATAGTTTTCTGCTTCAACATCGTCGACAGAAGTGAAGTCTGAGCCAGTAGCATTGATTTCTGCATTTGCACCCCATACATTGAGAGCTATTTTACCAGTAATATTAGAATTTGTGATGGTTACATTAGCACCAGTTGATTTGCTTGGTAAGTTGACAGCGTATGTTACTACGCTTGAACCATCAACTGTAACATTGTCAAGTGTAAGATTGCCACCTTCGTTATAGTTGATACCACGTTGGCAATATTCCGATGCCGATGTAAATTTAATAGTGATGTTCTTTATTGTTACATCTTCAACATTATTGCTTGCGTCATAAATATCTATAGCGCGGTCTTCACCTGTATAAGTTAAAGTCATGTCGTTACCATCGAGTGTGATAGATTTTGCTATAACGAATTTTTCGCTTAAAGTAATATTGTTGAGAAGAGTGATAGTTTGACCATCTGTTGCAGCGTTATAAGCTTCAGCAAGTGTTTCATAGTAAACATCACCAACCTTTGCTACTTTACCGTAAGCTGGATCTACAACAACACCGTATGTGCCGTCTTCATTTACTTCAATCTTGTATCCTTCTGCTGGAGCAGCGTATGTTACACCTTCTTCAATAGGATAATTGTCGTATGAACCGCCATTGAGTTCAAGCATACCTGTAGGTGTACCTTGACGACCATAGATAGTTGTGATTTCTACGTTATTTGATTTTACTGTGTTGCCTGAGACTGTTGCTGAGACTGTAGCACCGCCAGTGTGTGTTACACCATTAACTGTTGTAGGCTGACCAGCAGCACCTATAGTACCCATGATAGCACCAGCTTTGTTAGTTGATGTACCTGTAGAAGTAATGTTGTTGCCAGAAACAGTTGTTTCTTTGATAACCACATTTGTCCATGCTGAGCAGCTACCGTGACCAATGATACCACCTGCAGAACCTTTACCAGTGATGGTAGAACCTGTTACTGAACAACCAGTGATTGTCAAGTTCATGAATACTGGACCGTCGTTGCCACTGTAACCGCCTGCCATGCCGATGAGACCACCAGTCCAGTGACCACCCTCAACGCTTGAGTTCTTCAAGTGGCAGTTCTCCAATGTAATGGTTGCGCTTGCCTGAGGATAACCAATGAATGCGCCTACACCAACAGTGCCCTGAGTGTCGTCCTTGTCATTGACGATAGCAGAGTTCTCGATGGTAAGGTTCTTGATGATAAGACCTGAATTACCTGCCCATGTACCAGCGAACAACATATCGTTAAGACCTGTGATAGTATAGTCGTTACCATTAACAGTAACTACTGGATAATTAGGACCACTAACTGTTACAGGATTCCAATCAACATTTGTCAAGTCGATATCTTTGATAATTTCAACAGTGACGTTGCCTGTACCTGCTACAGCTGCGTCAAGAGCTTTTTGAAGAGTTGTATATGTTGTTTCACCAATTTTAGCTACTGCATTGTTTATCAATGCTTGTTCAACTTGTTCTTCTGTTACTTCTGAGAATGACATAATTACATAATCCTCTTCTGTAACATATTGAAGGTCGCTTTCAAGCATGATGAGATTATTGTTACGTGGTTTTGTAAGTTCTTCTGATGTACCGGCAATCCAGTCTTCTAAGCTTGCATCTGAACTGCTAATTTCAGCGACTACATAAACCGGAGTATTTACATCATAATAATCTGTATTCCATGAGTTGCCTTCAACTGTAGCTTTGATAGAAGCATTGTCATTAGCATTGACAAGTCCCATTATCATAGCAGGAACTTTTACATCTCCAAGATATACTTCACCGTCGAAATAGTTGTTCTTGAATTCTGAAGATGCATAACCATGACCGGCAACACCTGCTATACCACCGACACCGCGATAGTAATTATTTGATGTTTTTATATCACCTTTTACATAACAACCGACTGCTGATGTTCCTTCTTGACCGTTACCGACGATACCGCCGACCCAGTTAGAACCAGTAACATCACCTATTACAGAACAGTCGTATGCACGGCAGTCGCCAGCACCGGCTATACCACCGAGAGCATCGAAAGAACATGAAGCATTGCCAATGAAATGACAATCTTTGAAGTATGTATAAACATGACCAACAAGACCACCTACATATCTTACACCTGATACTTCACCTTTTACTGTAACATTAGTAATATTACATGTATAAGCTTGTCCTGAAAGACCACCAACAAAATAATCACCAGATACATTTACATTTTCAAGTGTAAGGTCTTTAACTGAAGGTGTTGTACTAGCAGACATTCCCTGACCCTTAATGTATCCGAACAATCCAACATATCTGTTAGAGCCTGACACTTTCAAGTTCTTTATGGTTTTGTTATTACCATCGAAATAACCCTGGAATTGATTAGTATTATTTCCTATAGGAGTCCACTCTTGATTGTTGAGGTCGATGTCATCAGCTAAGGCAACATATTTGCCTTGATAGTTATTTCCTGCGTTAACATCGTCACGGAGGAATTCCAAATCACTTATATCATTAATAAGGTATGGATTTGCTTCTGTACCTTCGCCTGCTAATGCTGTTCTGACAAATGTAACATATCCGTCTTCATCCATAACTGCATTCCATGTCGCGCCAGAAAGATTCTCAACAGAATTTGCTTTAATTGTACTGTTATCAATATTTATCGTAGGTGTTGCATTCTCACGAATTTGAACCTTACCAGCTGTCACTGTTGCACCGTTAAGTGTTAAGGCTGCATCTTTATAGAGACGTAACTCAGAACTTACACTCAATTTTGTATCTACAAACTTAGCATTGATTTGAGCGTACTCATCTGATTCTTCACTATTATCTTTTTTATAATCTAATCTAAGACCCTTTGTCTCAACTACAGCATTTTCAGCATAGAAAGTACCTGAGTAAGCACCTATTGCATCTCCTTGACATGAAAATTCAATTGTAGCGTCATCGCCATCACCATAGATATAGATACCTGATTCTGGATTATTGTTGTAACGTACAATTGTCATACCTCCAGTAGTTACCTTACCACCATTCTTGATTTCTGTTTTGGCATCACTACTATGATAATAAACTCCAACAACATTCATTGTTCCTTCAATAGTGTTTACACTTTCAGCTGTTGTTGAGAACACATTATTCATGTTCAATGTCACACCATCCTTAACAATAACTTTATTGAAGTTAGTATAGTCGGCACTATATGTGTTTGTAATCGAAGCACCACCTTCAACACCTGAATAGAGAGTTACATTGTGGAATGTTTCGAAAGAGCCTGTTACATCGCGAACGAGGACAACGTTTACATTTTCTTCGTTATTCACGATAGTCTCGATAGAATTATAGAAACGAATGAGTTTTCCTTCAGCATCGGCTGTTGCTGCATATATCTTATTAATGTCATCTGGACTATTGAATTTAACTGGGCCTTCATTTACCTCGACACCATCTACCCAAAGAGCAACCTTTGCAGGCATGTTGTTAATTGAAGGAACGGTTGTCCACTCTTGAATCCAATATGTATCGTTATCGGTTGAAGGGTCGAAAGATATATGCCATGTAGGAGCAGCATTTCCATTGAAAGTATACAATTCAGGATTCAATGTTGATGTACCCATTACATTACCCTCAGCATCTTTCACCTTGATAACATAGCTTGTGCGAGCATTACTCCATGTCTCACCCCAGATAGTTGTTTCTGAAACATAACCGATAGGTTGATCTCCTTGAGGAAGTTCTACCAAACCACCGAGAGTACCGTCACTTTCTACAGTTGTATAATAACTACTGTAAACAACGCCTTCGGGTAAATTTGTAGGGGCTCCTCCACCCCAATAGTTACCAGAGACATCTGCATATTCAATATTACTTACACTTTCTTGATTTTCATTTGCAAGGAATTGATTCTTAGTAATGACAATATTTTCGCCAGTTACGTTATATAAGTTAGCCAATGAACTGCCGTTACTACGAAGTATATTACCTTCAAATGTGAAGTTGTCAACTTCTGAATTAATGATTTGCACTGCATTGAATGCGACATTATTTGTTTCATTATCTTTTATAACGACATCACCTGTCACATAATTCAAACGAAGACCTGAAGCGGTATTACTTGGAGAAGTAACATTTGTAATAGTGTTCTTTTCAAATGTAAAGTTCTTTATTGTCTCATCAGCTGCAAGATTGAAGTGAATAGCAGCTATACCATCGGTACTTTGAAGATTTCTGAAATCACATTTTTTTATTGTCCAATCTTCATAAACGACTTCACCATTTCTTGCACCTGTAAAGAGAATACTTGAATTATCGAATACTATTCCATCAAATGTAATACCTTTGTAAGTAACTGCATTACCATCAGCGGAATATAATTTAGAGTCTTTAATTATTGTTGCCTTATTATCAGCACCTACAATTGTAACGTTCTTAAGAGTTGCAGGGAATTTAACATTACCAAAGGTATGAGTTCCAGCAAGAAGTTGGATTGTTGTTAATTCTTCTGTTTGTGCTGCTGCGTTGAGAGCTGCTTGGAGAGTAGCGTATTCTGTTTCACCTATTTTAGCTACAGGTTTTTCAACAAGAACAATCTTTCCATTTATTATCTCAGCATCGAGATTGTCGTTGTTTATAACTTCAAGGGTACCTGCGTGATTAGAAAGATCTGCAGTGAGGTTAATCTCATCACCAATAGCCATGCCTGTTGCGTCAATCTGGATGTTAGCTTTGGTGATCTTACCTGCTGTAAAGCTTGCACCATTCTTCATAATGAGAGTGCCAGTACCGAGGTCAGAACCTGAGAACTCACCAGTAACAGCATAAGTAGCGTTCTCAACAATGATAGTACCGGGGTTAATTGCGTTAGAGCTTGTAGCAACAGCACCATTAACAACAGAACCGTTCTTGATGGTCATTGTGCTGCGGTTCTCAATCTGACGTGAGGTACCCTGGTTAACGAGAGAGTTGTCAATAACAATCTCACCCTTAGTTACAGAGAACACAAGGTGGCTTGTTGTGGTGAGCACACTGTTCTTCAACTGAAAGTTCACAACAGGATCCATACCACTGGTAGGCACATAGAATGCCAGAACACCTGTCTGCTCCCAGATACTGTTATCGATATTGAAGTCTAATGTACCGTTTGCATTGCTATTCTTTGAAGTAGTGTTGGCATTAGCCACAATATAAGCGTTGTTTACATTGAATGTAACACCGTTACCTGTGATTGAAGCACCGGCAGCAATCTTCAGTGAAGGAACAAGAGTAGCCTTGTCAGCAGTCTTGGCATCTTCAATTGTACCAGTAATATTGAATGTCGCACCGTGACCGATAACCAATCTTGCAGAACCTGTCAACTGTAAAGAAGCACCGGCAGGAATGTTGACTGCAGTGTTTGCAACGTTAGCATCAAAATCGGCAGCCGTTGTAACACCCGCGAAAGTGATATCACCTTCTGCAAGAATACCACCGCTAATAGCGAAGCCATTACCGTTCAAGGTAACATTAGCAGGAACAGTGATGTCGCCCTCGATATTAGCAAGTAACTTAATCTCGCTACCTGCCTGAGCAGCATCTGCAGCCTCAGCGAAAGTGTAGAAGGTCTGCTCACCAACCTGAGCAACAGGAATAATAAACTCATTTGTTGCATCGATAACCATATCTTCTGGGTTGCCGAACATTTCAAGTCCTTCAACATAGTAATATGATACGTTACCTGTAGCTGTCATTGCTGTAAAACCATCAATGTTGTTGCAACCCATGATAGCTGCGCATTGTTCTGTTGCTGCAAGTTCACCACGGTTGATGTTGTTTGCAATAGACACATTATTATAGGTATATGCCGATGACTGTGAGTAGTCTCCAATGATACCGCCCAAGTGGTTCTTGCCAGAGACCTTAGCCTTGTTTTCATTACCTGAAACTATACCTGCAGCCATAAGCTGACCTATAATACCGCCAGTCTGTGTGCCACCCACAACTGCACCATTGTTAATACAATCTGTGACATTAGCGCGAGCAAGACCTGCAATACCGCCAATGTACATAGGAGCAGTGACAGTACCATTATTTGTACAATTTGTAATAGATGCAAAAGTTGAAGTATTAGCACCATCTTCATAATATGGTTTACCTACGATACCACCGATACCTCCGTATGAAGAAGTAACAGAAGCATTGTTAATACAATTGCTAATTGTGCCGTGGATAATGAGACGACCGACGATACCACCAACGCCGTCGTTACCAACGATAGCACCACTTACTGTGATGTTATCAGCAGTTGCGCCATTGAGCATCATACCTATTGCAGCACCAGCCAAGTTGCTGTTAGTAACATTGATGCTAACGTTTGTTAAATTTAAATTCTTAACAGTACCGCCGTCAACAATACCGAACAAACCGACAGCAGCGTCGGCACCTGATGTTGATGTGATTGTCAAACCACTGATAGTGTGGTCGCCACCATCGAAGGTTCCTTTGAAAGCATTGCCGCTGTATGACTTGCTTGAACGAGAACCAGTACCTATTGGAGTCCATTCACCTGTAAGTGTGATGTCATTAGCGAGAGTAACGACTTCTCCATAGTAACTATTACCTCCGTTAACAGAAACTGCAAAGTCACGTAAACCTTGCTCTGTTGTAATCTGAAGACCGACTTGCGCCGACAAACTTGTTCCACAAAAGCCAATAATGGCTAATAGGAACGTCATAAGTAGAAATTTCTTTCTCATACGTAATAGATTTTAATGTTAATATTAATTTTATGAAACTTTCTAAAGGGAATAGATAATGCGGTTCGGACGTTACCTTCTCGATAACTCCTGATGATGGTTCAGAATCTGAGATTAGCTTAGAGCAAGGACAATATAGAAGAGCAGAAACTAACTTTGCGTTCCTTTGTGTCTTTGCGAGAATAGATTTAAAAACTGGGATATTGGTTTTGGCTGACAATTGATAGCCTAAAAAGACAAAATCGGAAATTAGGAATCCTAATTTACCCCCCCCCGTAGGGTTAACTTACTGATAGTCAGTATGATATGTAACACTTTGTCTTTCAAGTTCTTAATTGAATTAATGATGATTATGTTTTATGTCTTCGTACTAATTCTTGAGCCTACAAAATTATAAATAATTTTATTATCTGAAATTATTTTGTTTAAAAAAATTAAGAATTATTTTTCAACATAAATGTTACCTCTACACCTATTTTAATATAGGTGTATAATTCATAATGCGTAATTCCAAAATTCTAAAGTTCTAAAATTCTAAAGTTCTAAAATCAATTGTCTCTGTAGTCTTTTTTCTTAGATAACTTCAGGTCTTGAAGTGCGGAGGCTTTCACGTTGATACTGAAGTTCCAGCTCTTGTAGGTTCCGAGTGGAATCCAGTTGAATCGCATCTCCCAGCAGTGCAGGTCTCTATATATTGTGAGCGAGGTGTACGATAGTTTCTTCAGCTCGAAGTCCCATCCTGTCTGTACAGACACCTTCCACTTAGGACTGAGGTTGATGTTGCCGTTCACGCCGAGAGTCTGTATCGTCTTTCTGTTATCTTGCATTATGAGATTTATATATGAGAGGTTGTTCGACATGGTGAGGTTGTAACTCAACGACAACGACCATTTTGTCGTCCAGTCGATATAGTCTTCGGGATTCGACCTGATGTCGTTCATCTCTTCCTCCGATGCTAAAGGCGACGACTCGAACTGTCGTGTCGCGGAGTTCTTAGTGCCTTTGTTTTTCTTGAAAGTCTCGTTGTTTAACGAGTAGCTGAGGCTGAAATTCCAAGAGACGCTGTTCTTTCTGAAGAGACGTTTGTTGACATCCCATTCAAATTGGTTGAGTTGTTTGTTTGTAACCGAATCTATGATGTAAGGGTCCCAGATGCTGGAATATCTGACGGAGAGGTTTTTGAACAATGTGGTTCTGCCGTTGACAGACAAGTATGAGAAGTTAAGCGAGTCTTTGGCTATGTCGTAGCTTCCGCTGAAGGTGAGGTCTTCGATGATCTTCACCTTTTTCATTCCCGTGATGGTGTCTTTTCTTGAAGGTACTTTAATCTCTAAATTATTGCCGAAGCTATAGTTGATACGTCCCGATTCTCCTGATGGAGGCGTGCCGTATATGTTGCCTTGGAACATCGAATACAGCTGTTCTATCCCGTTGGCATCATAGTAGGTGTCGTAATAATTCCAGAAGTCTTTAGAGAAGTCGGGGTTGTATGACACTCCGATAGAAGGTGTGAATACGTGGCGTATCGCTCTCACAGGACCTTTCTTGAAGTTGACCTGTCCGTATAGTTTCGTGGTGAGGTTGCTCGATACGTCGAAGCTGAAGACGTTCCTGAACTGGTTGATGGTGTCGGTGCGGAGATAACCGCCGTTAGGCATGGCAGTGTCGTTGACCCATTCTTTCTCGAAATATCTGAAATACATCCTGTCTAAAACGGTGGCCGATGTTGTCCAGGTGATATGTTTGAATAACTTTACAGGCATACTGATAGGTATCCTATGCTGGATTCCGTTCTGTAAATTATTAAGCCAGTTAGGTTTGAAATAGAGACTGTCGGCCATGCTGACGTAATTTTTGGCGTTGGCGGTATAACTTATATAAAGGTCTTTATACCATCTTTTCTTTGCCGGGTTACCTAAGTTCTTCAGAGGATAGATACGGTTCATAGTCAGCGTAAGTTCCGGCAATGTTACCGTCATGACGCTTGTCATGGTGTTCTGACTGTGACTGGCGTTGGCGGTGAAATTGAACAGGTCACCTATTCTTGTCTGGTAGGCGATACTCGACTGGAATGTGTTGCTCAGGTATTCGTTCGACGAGATAGCGTTGTATTTGTTGTAGTTGGAACTTACGATATAGACATCGGCGGAGAATGACGACTTAGGTCTCGCCTTTGGATCTTGTTTGTGAACCCAGCGCACTTTGAAGTCGGTGCTTTCGTTATAGTCGGCTGAGCCTTTGGTGCCTATCTTGTTGACGGCGTAACTTCCGGAGAATGATCCATTGTAAGCGTAACGTTTGTTGTATCTAAGAGTAGGTTTGATAGCCCAGCTGCCTCGGGTGTAAATGTCGCCGACAAGTTGTAAGTCGACGTGTTCGTTTATGCCCCAGTAGAAACCTCCGTTCTCGAAGTAGAAACCTCGGTTCGCCGACTCTCCCCACGATGGTACCAAAATACCGTTGCGTTGCCCTTTAGAGTTGGGGAAGATGCCGAAAGGTACGCCTATCGGTAACGGAGTCTCGGCAAGTTTGAAATAAGCCGGACCTGTGACGATCTTGTCGTCGGGAATGACCTTCGCCTTACCGAAATGAAACTCATAGTGAGGATGGTTGGGATCGCTGCAAGTGGTGTAGGAACCCGACCTTATGTTGATGGTGTTATCTTCCATCTTCTTGATCCTCGATCCATGTATATAACCCATAGCATCTTCAGTGAATACCTTAGTGATGATACCTTTCTTGGTGTCGAAGTTAAAAGTCATCGTCTCGGAATTATATTTCTGATCTCCTTCGGTAAACACTGGTGTGCCTCTGAGTTTACCCGTAGAGTCGGGGAGACCTTTGGCGAAAACGGTACGCTTCTCAAAGTCGAACTCTATGAAGTCGGCTTCTATGGTAATGTCATCATAAACGACCTTAGCCCCACCATAATAGTATATCTTATTGTTCTTGAAGTCTTGAACCGTAGAGTCGTTACATGAACGTTCAATCTTGTCTTCAATGAACGATTCCTGACTCTTGGCTTTTGGCTTTTGGCTTTTGGCTATTGGCTGTTGGCTGTCGGCTGACAACTGAACACTATCTGCCGACAACTGAACACTATCTGCTGGCAGTTGAATACTATCTGCTGAAGGCTGAAGGCTATCGGCTGACTGCTGATTGTTGACAGTGACCAACTGAGAATCCTCTTCGTTCTCTCTTATATGTCTAGTGGTTCTACATCCCGACAATATGAGTGAGACAACAAAGAAAAATATGATAAAAATATTATATGCTTTGCTCCTTAACAATATTATTTTTATTTTTGTAAAATGATTTGCAAATATACGTTTCTTATGCTTAAGTTACGACTAAAAATTGAAAAACGTTTGATTTTATTTTTTCTTGTATTGATTGTCAATATTATATTATGCGATAATGTTGCCGCTCAATCGGGGGATAAGATTACGACTGTGGTTATTGATGCGGGTCATGGTGGCGATGATCCTGGTGCCGTTGGCAGAAAGTCGAAGGAGAAAGACATTACTCTCAAGGTAGCTAAGATGACAGGCGAATATATCAAGCAGTATTGCCCTGATGTGAAGGTTGTCTATACTCGCACTACCGACAAGGCTGTGTCTCTGAGAAGAAGAGCGCAAATCGCTAATGAAAACGATGCCGATTTGTTTATTTCAATACATTGTAATGCGGTAGCTTCTACATCGCCTCATGGTGTCGAGACTTTTATCATGGGTGAGCATAAGAACGCCGCCAACTTAGAAGTGGCGAAAAAGGAAAACGCCTCCATTCTTTACGAAGATAATGCCGAGGAAGATTACGGTAACTTCAACCCGAATAGTCCTGAAGCTTATATTATGCTGAGTTTCTTGCAGAGTGAGTATAAAAACGCTTCGTTGGAGTTCGCCGAGCACGTGCAGAATCAGCTCGTCAAAAGAGTGGGACGTCACGACAGAGGCGTGCAGCAGGCTGGTTTCCTCGTACTTCACCAGACCGCGATGCCATCGGTACTTGTCGAGATTGGTTTCCTGTCGAACCCCTCAGAGGAAAACTTCCTCATTTCCAAAGACGGACAGACTTATATCGCATCGGCTTTGTTCAGAGCTTTCCGCGACTATAAAAAAGCTTACGAGAAAGATAACGCCGTTGAAGGTCCTATATACGAACAGCAATATTCCGATGCCGACACTGACACCGACAGGGTCGTTTATAAAGTTCAGATCGATAGTAAAAACACAAAAATTGATAATCCGTCGCAACATTACAAGAATTTGAAGGATGTCGATTGTTATGAACATAACGGACAATATAAATATACAGCCGGTCATTTCTTTACTAAAAAAGAAGCCGACGATTATTGTAAGACAGTGAAAACTAAGGGTTATGCCGACGCTTTCGTAGTGTCTTTTAAAAACGGAAAGAGACTTTGAAGAACTTTAGAATTTTAGAACTTTAGAACTTTAGAATTTTAGAATAATATAAAATATGAAAGACAAGACAAAATCAATATTGATAGCTATTTCGTTTATCGTGGCGATGTTTTTATTTGTATGGGGATTTAACTTTCTTAAAGGTAAGTCGATACTTCGTAACCAGCTTGAATTTTATGCTGTCTATGAAAACTCTAAGGGTCTGTTGCCAGGCGACCTTGTCACTTTGAATGGAATGCAGGTTGGAACGGTAGGCGACTTGAGGTTTCATCCGAGTCAGGATGGTTCTATCATAGTGCATTTTATGATGAGTAACGATATTGACGTCCCGGAGAACAGCGTCGCTAATCTCGCCTCCAGTCTTACCGGTTCGGTGAGCATCGAACTTAAATTGGGCGACTCAAACAAACTCGCTCAGAGCGGAGATACACTCTCATCAGGATACGACAACGGAACGATGGGCGTGATAGTGGAAACCGTAAGCCCTATAATAAGCGAACTCCAGACCTTATTAATATCTCTTAACGATCTGACAGCAAACCTTAACGATATTCTGAATCCTGAACTGAAAACTAACATAGACAGAAGCGCAAGCAGCCTCGCTTCATCAATGGAAAATATAGAAGTCATTACAAACGACATTCAGCATCTCGTCGATAATAAGGATGGTAAACTGACGATGGCGGCTAACAATTTAGAGACGTTGACAAATAATTTCGTGACAGTGAGCGACTCTCTGAAAAATATAGATTACAATCATCTCGTGACTTCGCTTGAGACCTGTGCCGCCGAACTTACTAATTTGGTGGAAGGTATCAACGCCGGACAAGGCAGTGTCGGAAAACTCGTCACCGACGACTCCTTATATTATAATGTCAATGATGCCGTCGTAACATTGCAGCAACTTATAGATGATATAAAAGCAAATCCAAAAAAGATAAAACTGAGCGTTTTTTAATGGCGAAAGACAATTATTATGAAATACAAGATACTGGTAATATTATTGTTTTTAACGACTAACATCTTCGCTCAGAAGAAAACAACGACGATTCATATCTTGAATGCGGATAAGGCTGACTATGACGAGCGTCTCGGTAAAGATGTTCAACGTCTCATCGGTAATGTCGTCATGCGTCAGGATTCGACATATTTTTATAGCGACAGCGCATACTATAATGAGAAGACTAAATTCTTCGACGGTTTCGGTAACGTCCATATCAAGGTCAATGACAGTACTGATATTTATAGCAGGTTATTGAAATATAATGGCGATACGAAATTCGCGGAACTGTTTCACGATGTCGTGCTGAAAGACGACTCCACTGTCCTGAATACGGAATATATGACATACGACAGAATAGGACATCTCGCCACATATCCAAATCACGGAACGATAACACGTAACGACAAGAAACTCGTCAGTAAGAAAGGTTATTACCGCGACGACATCAAAGTGGTTTATTTCAGAAAAGACGTGGTAGGAACAATGCCAGACTATAAAATAGTATCCGATACCTTAGTCTACGATACCGACAACGAGATGATGTATTTCTACGGACCAACAACGATATACAACAAAGACAACATCTTATATGGTAATTACGGGTGGTATAATACGGAGACGGAATTGGCATATTTAGACAAACGTGCCACGTTGAGAAATAAGGAGCAGTCGATGACCGCCGACACCATGTATTATAATAAGAAGACAGGTTATGCTAAAGCGTTGAGCGATGTGGTTATTGAAGATACGGTCAACAAAGCTATCGTGAAAGGTGAGTTCGCCGAACTGTGGAAGAACAATGGTAAATGCATGATGACCGACAATCTGCGGGCGATATATTATGAGGAACAGGATACGCTATTCGCGACGGCAGATACTGTTTATCTTTATTTCGATACCTTGACCAACGACATACAACGTGTCAAGGCGTTTTATAACGTGCGTTTTTTCAGAAACGACATACAAGGTAAGTGCGATTCTCTGCATTATGTGATGGCTGACTCGACAGTTTATATGAGATATGAACCTATCTTATGGGCTGAAGATGCGCAGATGACAGGCGACTCTATTAATATAGTAGTCAAGGAACGTTCCATCGACAGTCTTCTGATGCGACCTAACGCTTTCATCATACAGCAGGATTCTATCAAGGGTTTCAATCAAGTGAAAGGTAAGGAGATTACGGCATATTTTAGAGGTAATGAGATAGATCATCTCTTCAATGAAGGTAATGCTGAGACGATCTATTGGCTGCGTGACGACGATACAAGTCTGATAGGAATCAATTTCTCGCAGTCGGCGACGATGGATATTATAATGAGAGACAAACAAATCTCCAAGATAAAATCGTACAATAGCATTAAAGAGACGCTCTATCCCGAAGAGCAACTCAAAGACAATATGGAATATCTCAAAGGATTTTTCTGGAAAGAAGACGAGAAACCGAAACGAGAAGAATTCGTATTCTGAATCTGATAAATAGGGACGTATCTCACGGCTCTAATCCAATTATGCATTATGCATTATGAATAAAAAAAAGTTCGACATCATAGTCGATAGTCATTCTTTTTTCCTTACTTTTGCGCTCCGTTAAATAATACCTATATTTATTTAATAATATTTATATATTAGTGAAATATTAAAATTAAAAAATAAAAGATCATGAGAATTATTCCGCATTACACTCGCGTCAAGTACCAGCATGTCATTGAAGTTGGTAGCGCACGTCTTATGGGTAAGCCCTGGATTTCCGGAGTGCTTTTAATGTTTAGTGTCATTGTCGCTATGTTGTTGGCTAACCTTCCTTTTACCAAAGAAGCCTATCATGCGTTTTTAGAGACAAGTCTTTCAATCACAGTCAAGAGTCATAACTTTGAGTGGATCTTCCCTAAGGACATGACTGTGGAGAAGTTTATCAACGACATCCTGATGGTTGTGTTTTTCTTTACCGTAGGTCTTGAGATTAAGAGAGAGATAGTATGCGGCGAATTGTCGTCTATGAAAAAAGCTATGTTGCCTGTCATCGCCGCTATGGGTGGTATGTTGATGCCGGCACTTATCTATATTGTTGTCAATGGAGGTACATCAGCGAGCAGCGGATGGGGTATTCCTACCGCGACAGACATCGCCTTCGCTGTCGGTATCATGTCGATACTCGGCGACAGAGTGCCGGTTTCATTGAAGATATTTTTGACAGCTCTTGCCATAGCCGACGACTTAGGAGCTATCTTGGTAGTTGCGTTCTTCTATGGCGGTGATATCAATCTCGTACTCCTCGGTATAGCTGTCATTATAATATTTATAGTGTTTTTACTCAATAAGGCAGGCGTAAAAAAGATGATCTATTATATCGTGCCTGCTGTCGCTATATGGATTCTGTTCTATTATGCAGGTATTCATGCTACAATGTCGGGCGTAGTGATGGCTATGATGATACCAATGCAAGCCCGTTATAACCGTTCATATTTCGATAGAAAAACAGACCGTTATCAGACTATTATGAATGAATGCAGCGACGACTCCGATTCGCCTAATGAGGAACAACGTACCTGTTTAAGAAATATAAGTCACATAGCAAGAGGTACTGTCGGTATGAGCTATCGTTTAGAACACGCCTTGAATCCTTGGGTCAACTTCCTTATCATGCCAATCTTCGCCATCGCCAACGCAGGTGTTGAGATACCCGGATTGAGTTATCTTAACTTCTTCCAGTACACTCCTGAAATCGGTTCGGTAGGTATCGGTATTTACTTAGGATTGTTGCTTGGAAAACCTGTCGGCATCACTTTGGCAAGCTGGATCGCAATCAAGTTGAAAGTAGGTGAGATGCCTGCAAACGCATCATGGAAGATGCTCTTCGCTGTGGCTTGCCTCGGCGGTATAGGTTTTACAATGTCGATATTTGT
>SUWS01000022.1:37324-39877 GCA_015061365.1 Lentimicrobiaceae bacterium
GCTACAGGAAAAGGTCACTTGACAGATGTGGCTATTTTGGATGTTCTTGAAAAGAAAGCTTCTGTAACAATCAATTGGCAGCCCGATATTTTCCTTCCGTATCATCCTAACGGGATGACATTTAAGTCATACAACTCTGAAGATGTTCTTACGGAAGAGTGGACTGTCTATAGTGTCGGCGGCGGTGCACTCGAGGAAGAAGGTAAGAAAGCTGATATTCCGGATATTTATCCTATAACGAAAATGACCGATATTCTCAACTGGTGTGAGGATTCAGGCAAAGCCTATTGGGAATATGTTAAAGACGTGGAAGACGATCCTTATCTCTTAGATTATTTAGAGCAGGTATGGCAAACTATGCAGGATGCCGTTGAGCGAGGACTTCAGACCGAAGGGCGTCTGCCTGGTCCGTTGAATCTTCCTCGCAAGGCTGCTACATATCATATCAAGGCGATGGGCTATCAGCATACTTTGAAAAGCCGTGGCTTGGTGTTCTCATACGCACTTGCCGTCAGTGAAGAGAATGCTTCCGGCGGCTTGATAGTGACAGCACCTACCTGCGGGTCGTGCGGTGTGTTGCCGGCAGTGCTTTACCACGGAGCCAAGGCGTACGACTTCACGAAGGCAAGAATATTAAAAGCCTTGGCGACAGCGGCATTGGTAGGTAATATCGCCAAGACCAACGCCTCCATCTCCGGTGCTGAAGTCGGATGTCAGGGTGAAGTGGGCGTGGCTTGCGCTATGGCAGCGGCGGCAGTATGTCAGCTCTTCGGTGGCAGCTGTGCTCAGATAGAATATGCGGCTGAAATGGCTCTCGAACATCACTTGGGAATGACGTGCGACCCGGTGTGCGGTCTCGTGCAGATACCTTGTATCGAACGTAACGCTTTCGCGGCAGCACGAGCCATGGACGCTAACATTTACGCTACATTCACCGACGGAACTCATAGAGTGTCGTACGACAAAGTCGTAGATACAATGAAAAGAACGGGCCACGATATGCCTCTTATTTATAGAGAAACTGCTACAGGTGGACTCGCCAGCGAATATGAACAAATGGACTATTAATTAATGTATAATTCATAATGCATAATTCATGATTAAAGGTGATTATGCATTATGAGTTGTGAATTATGAATTATGAAAAGACTTTTCCTCGCGATACCGATAAAGACAAACGACAATGGTTTCGTTCCTCTTCTCGACGGATTGAAACGTCAGCTCGCTCATGAGAAACGAATCAACTGGGTGAGACCTGACAATATACATCTTACGTTGAAATTCATTGGCAGCACTCCAAATGAAGACATTCCTAAAATCATCGACGGAGTGGGAGAGATGCTGAGAAATCATAAGAGTTTTACCATGGATTTTAACAGAACGGGAATCTTCGGCAGCCGTTATGCACCACGCGTAATTTGGTTAGGAATGCAGAACACCCCACAAGAACTCTACGATTTGGAAGAAGATACTCTAACCACTTTCGACAACATGGGCTATCTCCGCGACCGTCAGAATTTCGTGCCTCATATCACTCTCGGCAGAATAAAAGAATTATGCGAGAAACAATATTTCCAGAAGATAGTATCAGGCATAGAACAGAAGTCTTATATCAAACAAGAAGTCAATGAGATAATATTGTTCCAAAGCATCTTACGACCTGAAGGAGCAATCTATAAGGAACTTAAGAAGTTTAGAATTGACAGTTGACAATAGATCTTTATAATAACTCTTTATGTAATTCTAAGTACATATTGCGTAGTGGTAGACTTAGAACAAAGCATACGTCAAGCTAAGTTTATTTATCTTCTTTTTATATCTTTGCAAAATGTAAGGACGTATCGAATGTGTCCAAATAAAACAAAACTATCATGTCAAAAATAAATAATTTCAATGCTTCTGTGGCTTTTGCCGATACCAAGCCACATTATATCCTATTAGATGGACTTCGTGGCGTGGCAGCTCTCATGGTCTTATGGTATCACGTTTTTGAAGGTTTCGCTTTCGCTAAAGGCTCCATCATTGAGACTTTCAACCACGGACATCTCGGCGTCGATTTCTTTTTCTTATTATCAGGTTTCGTCATCAGTTACGCATACGACGACAGATGGAAATCAAGACAACGGTCAACGGTCAACAGTCAGCAGACAACAGTTAAAAGCCTTAGCCTCAAAGATTTCTTCAAACGTCGTCTGATTCGTCTGCATCCTATGTTGGTGATGGGAGCCTTCATCGGACTGATATGTTTCTTGCTTCAAGGCGGCGTGAAATGGGACGGCAGTTCAACACCGATTCATTGGACGTTGATAGCTTTTGTCTTGACGTTATTCTTTATTCCGGCTTATCCTGGAGCGAGTTATGACATACGTGGCAACGCAGAGATGTTCCCGCTCAACGGACCGAGCTGGTCGTTATTCTTTGAATACATAGGTAACATTCTTTACGCGCTTTTCATCAGGAAGCTCTCGAATAAAATGCTTACAGTTCTCGTGGGCGCAACGGGAATATTATGGATTTGGTTTGTCGCTTTCGACATCTCAGGCTACGATATGA
>SUWS01000084.1 GCA_015061365.1 Lentimicrobiaceae bacterium
GTTATGCCCACGCTAAAAGCGCAGACATTCGCAACTTGTTCACGGTTTTTACTGTCATTCTAAAATTTCTCAGGTTTTAGGGCATTACCGAACAAATAGCAAACGCTATGGTTATGTGTTATTTTAAAGTAAGGTGACGGCAGATGCTGTGTTTTGAGACGTGTCAACAACTTCTTGTTTATTTTCATTGGTGTTGTTGACGCGTCTCTACAGTTGTTTCTGCGACCTTAATTTATTTTTTATTTTTTTCTCTGTTTCTTGAATTAGATTTGTTTATCGTTAATATTTATTTTTTTGTTTGTTTTGCAAAGATATTAAAAAGTCTAAAGACGAAAGACGAAAGGCTAAAGTTTTTTTAGACAACGGACAACAGATTTTGGATTATTAAAGAAGTATTTCCCAATATCCTCCTTTGTCAGGACCGATACGAGATATTATACCTTTATCTTGTAATTTTTTAATCTGTCTTGCGATGTTTCTTCTGTCGATGCCTATATAATCTGCCATTTCTTGTGTGGATATATTGGGGTTTTCTTTTATCAATTCAATTATTTTCTGTGACGTTTGACATTTTCTTGTTTCATATATTTTGTTTATTTGGTTATGCTTAGGATGTTTGAAACATGGGTGTTTTTGTTTTGTAAGCATTTGTAAAGATAATAAAAATGGTAAATGGTGGAGGGGAGAGATAAAAGAATTTTTTTGAGTGTTTTGTATCTCGTTTTTGAAAAATAGTGTATCTTTGCAATCAATATGACCTCTCACGCTTCTCGTAGGATCAGCGCACCTGGAGAGGTCTTAGAGTTTTTATGAGATATGAATTACCAAAAGAAACCTTTGTCAATTTTGGAACAAATTGATAAACTGCAACGTCGAGGACTGATAGTTGAGGATGTTGGAATGGCATATAACTATTTGTCGAATATCAGCTATTATAGATTAAGAGCTTATACCTATCCATTTCAAAATAATATTGATGAATTGGCAGATCACGTGTTTGTGCGCCGTGATATTCATTTTATGGATATTATTGATCTTTATTGTTTTGACAGAAGGTTGAGGAATATAATGTTTAATGCGATTGAAAAGATTGAAATTGCTGTTAGGGCTAAGATAGTGCAGGTTTATAGCGAATCAACGAACGATAGTCACTGGTTTCTTAATCAAGAATTGTATAAGGATAAGATGGTTAAGGGTAAAGACGGAATGGAGGTTGAAGCTTATGAATATCTGATGAGAGATATTGCATCTGAAATAAAAAGGAGTAATGAGGATTTTATAAAACATTATTTGTTGAAGTATGATAATCCTAAAATGCCGCCTGCATGGATGACTCTTGAAGTGTTGTCTTTGGGCACTCTTAGCAGGATGTATGATCTTTTGAAAAAGTCAAAAGAGAAAAGCAAGATCGCCCATGATTTCGGATTACCTAATGATGTGATTCTTGTCAACTGGCTTCATTCCATAGCAATATTGAGGAACTGTTGTGCTCATCATGGAAGAATTTGGAACAGAAGATTTGTTACGAATGTGATGCTGCCTTATAACACAAAATATTCATTTGTTGATAAATCAATAATAAAGCATATTCGCTCAAATAAGTTTTTTGCAGTGCTGTGTTGTACAAAATATCTTGTTGATGTTATTAGTCCGGGGAATGACATGAAAAAGAATCTTTTGTCAATAATGGATGATAGTGGAAGTCTCTTGGATTTAAAAGATATGGGTTTCCCGAAGGATTGGAGAGATTTGTCTATTTGGAAGTAATGATATAATAATATCTGATAAAACTTTTGATATATGAGAATGATGGATAATGTATTTAAGGAAATGCTTGCTGAAGTTCCGGCAGAGATAAGCGCTGAAATGGATTTGTCATTTGCTATAGCATCTCGACTCGATCGCTTGATTAAAGAGAAAGGATTGTCAAAAAAGGAATTTGCAGAAGCAATTGGCAAACGCCCTAGTGAGGTTACAAAATGGCTCAGTGGACAACATAATTTCACATTAAGAACTATAGCGATGCTCTCAACTTTCTTTAATGAAACATTGGTAACTGTACCATAGAAGATGATATTTCTCCTTTAATCCTTAACCCCTTTCACCTCTTCCTTTCAACAAAATCACCTCTCATCTGTTTCATGGAAAAATTGTCTTATGAAACATATCGTATTTATTATAGGTTCCCTGCGGAAAGATTCTTTTAACCGTCAGCTGGCTATTGTGGCTGAGTCGTTGCTCAAAGATAGATTCGTCATCTCTTATCTCGACTTTGAAAATATACCGTATTTTAATCAAGACTTGGAATCTTCGATTGTCAACAGTCAACAGTCTACGGACAACAGTCAATGTTCAAAGTCTGCTCCAGAGCCAAAGTCATCGTTTCATCGTTCTGAGGATGGTGAATTGGAGGCGGGGTCGATGGCCTTTCGCCAACAGCCAACAGCTAATGGCTTTTGTCTGAAAGAGATTCGTCAACAAATATTGGATTGCGATGGTATCTGGGTCTTCACGCCTGAATATAATCGGAGCTATCCTGGCTTGCTGAAAAATCTTTTCGACTGGCTGTCGCGCCCGATGGACATCTCTAATCCGACTAACGCTACTGCCGTACAGGGTAAGAAGATTACGGTGAGCGGCGCGGGCGGTAATAACAAAACGGCTTCTTGCCGGGAGAAACTTAACGAGCTTTTGCGTTTCATCAAGATGGACGTGATGACGGAGTCTCAGACGGGTATCGCTCTTGGTAAAGAGGCGTGGACTAATGGTGAGTTTAAACTGACTGATGAACAGCTCTCAGAACTTAAAACGCAGGCGGAGAGGTTTGAGGAGTTTTTGGAATAAGTAGAGACGCATCAATGATTCCTGCAATATAACTGACGTTGATACGTATAGTTAGGGAAGTGTTTTGTATCTTGTTCCCTAATTAATTTTTTATTATTTTTGGAATACAATTTGTTCATATATAAAATCGTTATTCTCAAAAAAAACATTATTAGTTATGTCATCTATAATAGCTGTTGCAGCAGTAGTCTTTATCGTTTATTTCTTGTTTAGAAATGTTAACAAAAATCAAAAATCGAATAATCATAGTACAAATGAACCGAGAACCAATACTCAACGTCGTAGAGGTCGAGGTTATGGAAAATGGATAGGAGGGGGGCTTGGCTGGGCTTTCGGCGGGCCGTTAGGTGCTATAATTGGATTTGCATTAGGTTCTGCTTTCGGAAATAATTCTAATACTGAAGAATATATTGGAGGAACAACACAACAACGTGACTTCAATGTCAGTCTTTTAGTTCTTTCTGCTGCTGTTATGAAAGCTGACGGATCTGTTAAAAAGTCTGAATTGGATTATGTGAAACGTTTCTTTTTGACGAATTTCGGTCAGGAACGTGCCGAGAAATATATCTTGATGTTGCGTGAAATATTAAAACAGGATATTCAAGTTTATGAAGTCAGTCAGCAGGTCGGACGTTTCATGGATTATTCTTCTAAACTGCAGTTACTTCATTATCTGTTCGGTATAGCTTCCGCAGATGGAGCGACACACGAAAATGAGGTTGATGTTATTTCCGTCATCTCAAAATATATGGGAATATCAAGTTCTGATTTCCAATCGATAAAAGCTATGTTTGTACAAGAGGTCGATAGTGCGTATAAGATTCTTGGTATAGAGTCGACAGCGACAGACGATGAGGTTAAAAAGGCATACAGAGAAATGGCGAAGAAATATCATCCTGACAAAGTTGCATATCTTGGAGAAGATGTCAGAAAATCTGCCGAACAGAAACTCCAGGAAGTCAATGAGTCTTACGAAAAAATTAGAAAGCAAAGAGGTTTTTAAACCTCTTTTTTATTTGTATAATCTCCATTTAACTCCGAAACAGAATCTGCTGTCTCTCATAGGATAATGCGGAGTGGTTATGTATCTGTTATCACCAATCAGTGAATACATATTTGTGTATTGGACAAAAATGTTAGCTTCTTTGACTTTGAACGTCACGCACAAATCTATAAATGGGAAATTACCGACTTTCACTTCATTTTGTAGATAGAATGTACGTGTTGCAGGCATGTAAGCGTCGGCGTAATATTCAGTGAAATAGTTTATTGTGATGCTTGGCTGCATCATTGATATATTCTTAACTAAATTAATGTTGTATGCTAATTTAATTTTACCATGAAATGTTGGAATATGCACAATATCATTATTGTTTGTCGTTTGCAGTGATGCAAATCCTACAAACTCAAACTTGTTTATCTTAACATCGAATGTTGAATACAAAGAACTTATGTTCAAAGCTCCTGAAAATTGTTCTGGTTTTGCATTCGTTCCGAAATAGATGTAGTTGTCAATCGTTGTATTTTTAACTCCTATTGTTAAGAATGGAAGTTCATACGAACCTTGGAGTAGGAGAGAAGTGCTTGGATTAAAGTCGTTTTCCCATCTGAAATTATTTGAATAATAATATTCTTCAAACCAGTCAGCCGATTGTCTGTTAAGATTGATATCAAAATTTAATGCGCCGAAATTTTTGTTGTATGTACCTAAAAATTGTTTCCATTGACCTTCGATAAAGAAATCACCCGCATGATATCCAGTGGTGATTATCTGTGCGTTACCGCTTATTCTGGTTGACTTTAAAATATTGATGATAATACCGGCGTTTGCGCGGAGATTAGATAAGTTCTGTTCGTTAAAATATTCTTTAGTGTTATAATCGAAATAACCAGCATGATATGTGAAATTATGTTCTATGCCGAAAGTCAGATAAAATGGTATGTCATTATTATATTTCTTATAACCTAAATTGTTCCAATATATGACGTTTCTTATATTGTGAAAATAAATGCTGTCTGATGTCTTTGTGGAATCTATCACATGGTCGAAACTTTGATAGAAGTAGGATAGGGGATTTGTATCTTCGTATATGTATCTGTTTCTTTGATAGGCAAAATGATGATTAATTCTTCCAATTCCAAACCTGCGACTTGATATGCTGTCATTTTTACCATCTGACTTATTACCACTGATGTTAAAATACTGATCTACAGCAAATCCAGAGACTTTGATTAGGTTAGTTGCTCCAGTGAGGTTTACGTCAATTATAGATTTATCAGTTTCAATATTGTTTATAAAAACAGAGTCATATTTTATTCCTCCGCTTTCCTGTATGTCAATTTTGTTATTGTAATAGTACCCGCTTATGCCGTATCTGCCATTTTTTGTGTTATATCTAAGATTGCCATTAAAAAATGAGTTCTGCATCTTAGAACGTTTGTAAACGCCTGGAGAGAAATCTATATCATAATTCAATGTTATAAAAAAGTTTGGCAGGAATTCTCTCGAAAACAATACTTCCAAATGCTGTTCTTTCTTATCACCCATCATATACTTAATTTCAGTAAATGGTTGAGCAACTATCGGAAAAATAATATTTTCCTGATTTCTTATATATGACTGAAATGAAGATAATTCTGTGTTGAATCCTATGGAAGTAGGGTAGAAGAAGTCAAGTTTTTTATGAGCTAATCCTGAATTACTTAATGTTTGGTATAATTTGTATGGATTTTCTAACGGCTCGTAAAATGATGTCAGAATGGTAGTAGTATCCAAAACATATATGTCACCTAAGGTGTGATTGTTAAGATTATCTCTGAAGTATGTTACCAACGTGGAGTCATTTGTCAATTCAATCTCATCATATTCTTCAAAAGATTTTGAGTTTAACGATATATGACAAATAATCAGTAATATAGATAATATGTATCTCGACATTTTCATTCTACAAAAATAATCAATTTTATCTTAATAAAGATGATATTAAACTAAAACTTTGTAATATCGCCATCAAAAGTATAACTTTAATCTAATCAATTATCAATTAATATAATTATGAATCACTAATTGTCAATTGTCAATTGTAAACTGTTAATTGTTAATTGTAAACTGTCAACTGAAAACTTTCAACTTTCAACTATAAAACTACTCTAAACTATCAACTTTAAACTCTGAACTTTAAAAAGTAGGGCGTCCCGGCTTACGCCGTCGGGCTTTCCGCTGTATCTTTTTCCGCTTCACTCCAAAAGGATGCCGCTCCAATCCCTGACGCTCCCCGTACGGACGTGGCTTGCCGCGTCCATCTTCGTGGCTTGCCGCTTCCATTTAAAAATATCATCGCATCCATTTTGCATTATTTCTAAATGGATGCGATAATCTAAAATTTAATATTCATAAACACAATAACAGCGGACGCGGCAAGCCACAATTAAGATCCAATCCTACATTCCTAATTATTGGACGCGGCAAGCCACGTCCCTACAGGCTTTATTCTGTGATGGGGCGGACTGTCAAGCCAAGGTTGCGATGGTAGTAGCCCACGTTCACGTAACCATTGCCGAAGTTGAGAAGGAGGGGAAAATATCACAAATAAAGACTCAGGAGACAGAAGATCCGTGTCCATCCGTCAGATCTGTGGGGTAAAAAAAGCGTGCGGGGAAAACAGACCGTTGTCCGTTGTCAATAAAAACAGAAAAGCCCCAGCTTTATGTGCTGAGGCTTCCGTTATGAGGGTGGCGACGACCTACTTTCCCACAACTCTCGTGCAGTATCATCGGCGCTGCGGGGCTTAACTTCTCTGTTCGGAATGGGAAGAGGTGGACCTCCGCGCTATAGTC
>SUWS01000085.1 GCA_015061365.1 Lentimicrobiaceae bacterium
ACAAGACTGATAGAAATGTAAATATTCTGACAAGACTATTCATATTTTATTTGTTATGCGTCAATATTAGCGTATGTCGCGTTTTGTTCAATAAATTCGCGGCGTGGTCCTACTTCGTCTCCCATCAGCATCGAGAAGATATAGTCGGCTTCAGCACCGTTTTCTATCGTTATCTGTCTCAAGGTTCTGTTGGCAGGATTCATCGTCGTATCCCAGAGCTGTTCCGGGTTCATCTCACCGAGACCTTTATATCTCTGGATATGTAATCCTTTTTCCGTTCCGTCAGCTGATAACTCTCTTGTTATCTGAGCACGTTCTTCTTCTGTCCAGCAGTAACGTTCCGTCTTGCCTTTTCTTATGAGATACAATGGAGGCGTCGCGATATATACGTAACCTTTATTAATTAATTCCGGCATATAGCGGAAGAAGAATGTAAGTATCAATGTTGAGATGTGACTACCGTCGACGTCGGCATCGGTCATGATGACGATTTTATGGTATCTGAGTTTCTCTATGTTCAAAGCCTTGCTGTCTTCTTCTGTACCTATAGTAACACCGAGAGCTGTATAAATGTTTTTAATCTCGTCACTTTCGAATATTCTGTGAGGCATAGCTTTCTCCACGTTAAGGATCTTGCCTCTCAAAGGAAGTATAGCCTGGAACGATCTGTCGCGGCCTTGTTTTGCTGAGCCGCCTGCTGAGTCACCCTCAACGAGATAGAGTTCTGTCTTTTCCGGATCTCTTTCCGAACAGTCGGCGAGTTTGCCTGGAAGTCCCGAACCTGACAATGCGCCTTTGCGTTGTACGAGTTCTCTCGCCTTACGTGCGGCGTGACGTGCCGTCGCTGCAAGAACAACTTTATCAACGATCATCTTGGCTTCTTTTGGATGTTCTTCCAAATAGTTATTGAGACGGTCGCTGACGATTTTATCGACTATACCCATCACCTCACTATTACCAAGTTTTGTCTTTGTCTGTCCCTCAAACTGTGGTTCTGGCACTTTAACGGAAATGATTGCTGTCAACCCTTCACGGAAGTCGTCGCCGTTGATCTCAAATTTAAGCTTAGCGAACATACCTTGTTTCTCTGCGTACGACTTAAGTGTACGTGTCAAGCCGCGGCGGAATCCTGAGAGGTGACTGCCGCCTTCGTGAGTGTTGATATTGTTTACGTAGGAATGCAAGTTTTCCGAGAACGAGGTGTTATATTCCAATGCTATTTCCACCGGCACATTGTCACTCTCACCTGCTATGGTAATAGGTTCCGGTGTGAGTTTCTCGCGGTTTTTATCCAAATAATCGATGAAGTCGGCGAGACCGTTTTCAGAGTGGAAGACTTCGCTTTTCTGGATAATGTTAGCTTCTTCGTCAGTCTCGCGTTCGTCTGTCAATGTTATGCTGATACCTCTGTTGAGATATGTGAGTTCGCGCATACGTTTCGACAAGGTCTCATAGTCGTATATTGTTGTAAGGAATATTGAATCGTCTGGAGTGAAAGTGATGATAGTTCCTGTATCATCGGCTTCGCCTATTACCTCCACCTGTGTCAATGGTTTACCGTATGCATATTCTTGTTTGAATATCTTTCCTTCGCGGTGTATCTCTGCCGTAAGATGTTTCGAGAGAGCGTTGACACAGCTCACGCCGACACCGTGGAGACCGCCTGATACTTTATAAGAACCTTTATCAAACTTACCTCCGGCATGGAGCACCGTGAGAACCACTTCAAGAGCCGAACGTTGTTCTTTCTCGTGCCAGCCCGTCGGAATACCACGACCATTGTCAGCCACTCTGATAGAGTTGTCTTTTAAAATCTTTATGTCTATAGTGTTACAATAACCAGCCATCGCCTCATCGATGGAGTTATCAACAACTTCATAAACCAAATGATGCAAACCTCTGACGTTGACATCGCCGATATACATCGCAGGACGTTTGCGTACTGCTTCTAAACCCTCTAATACCTGAATATTGCTCGCATTATAATTACTGGCAGCAACATTTTTTACTTCTTCTGTCATTTCTCGTTATATGTAAAATGATATATTTATTATCTAAAATGATATTTTTATTATCTAATTAATAATGTAAGATTATGCGCAAAGATAATAAAAAAAAACGTGCGATTCTAACAAAAACACGATAAAAATTATATGTTTTTTTGAATTTTATAAGGGTTTAGAGTGTATAGTAAACTGTGCCAAGTTTCGTCTCTTACTCTATCTATTTTTGCCAAAAATTCGCTTGAAGAAAGAAACTATTTTTTTACGGCTATCTTTATCAGACACTGTAGATTTCTCCTGCAATATAGTTTCTTGCTTACTTATTCCTTGTTGAATCTCTTCATGATGAGCAGTCTCTTGTACAACATTTATTTTGCCTTTAGCTTCACTTTCTTTTTCTTTCATTGAGGTTATTTGTTCATCGCGTCTTTTAACCATCGAATTTAACAAATCAATATGCCTATCCTTTAATTCTACATCTTCCTTATAATATTGATCTATTTCATTTCGCAGCTCACATCTCGCTTCAATAATAGCAAATTCCAGTTTCTTTTCATATTCCCTACTAATTTCTTCTTCAATTTTCTTAGTTAATTGAGGTCTGAGTCTATTTTCTATTTCTTTTTCTAATCGAGGTCTGAGGTTACTTTCTATTTCTTTTCTCATATTTTCCTCTTCTTGTTTCTTCCTAGCTTTTTCCGCTGCGGCTTCTTGTTTCTGTCTTGCTTTTTCCGCTGCGGCTTCTTTTTTCAATTCCGCCGCAGTCTTCTCAGATTCTTTATTTTCTAACTTCTTGATTTTTTCTTTAAGTTCTCTGTTTTTGACATTGAGACGTGCAATCTCATCTTGATATTCATTTTCTTTGATCCGATTTTTTCTTCTTAGACTTGACACAGTATCGTAACCATATAGCTCAACTTGCTGAGATTTGAAGTATTCTAATTCTTTTATATATTTTTTCAGTTCTATTATCTCGGAATATAGTTTGGCTTTTTCGTCTATTTTTTCTGTTTGGTTAATTAACATCACATCTTCCGCAGCATAATATTCCGACATATTCTTAGAGAACTCTATCACTCTCGGATCTGCAATGATTGATTGCGGTTTTATTTTTGATGACAACAATAGTCCCTCGAGCGATCTACATCTGCTTAAGGCGACATATACTTGACCTGTCTCGAAAGAATTGCCGAGATCCGCCATCACTCTATCGAAGCTCATGCCCTGACTTTTGTGAACCGTGATAGCCCAAGCCAAGCGTACAGGCAACTGCATAAAAGTACCTAATATTTCTTCTTCTATAACATTCTCCGTTTTGTTCCATTTATATGACACGCTTTTCCATGTTTCCGGATGTACCGTCACGTCAATTTTTTCACCGTTATTCGTTTCGGTCTCTATCAGTAGAAACTTTTCGCCAAGATGCTTCACCACACCTAACTTACCATTATAATAGCGATTCTCCTTGTCATTTCTGATGAAAATAATCTGTGCGCCTACCTTCAGTTCCAATGCTATGTCTGTAGGTCTTTCCTTTTCTGCGAATGTTCCAGTAACTACTGCATTATAAACCTTCGATTGAGTCGGCAATGCCGCAAGTCTTTTCTCATTAATATAGTTAACTTTGACATTCGTTGTAGTAAGAATGATATGACTCTTATTTTCGTTAGTAAACTTATCTTTATTTATCTTTGAATCGAACAATGCGAAGTCTTTATCTTGCATATCATTGACACGTACTCTGTCGAGAAGTTCGATAAATTTACTGTCATTCTGCCGATAGACCTTTTGTAGTTCCACATATATCAGTTGGTTATTATTGATTATTTGCTCCATCACCTTGGAATCAAAAAAGAATATACCATCGTAACTACTTTTGAGTATTTCCTGCTCTTCTTTTTTTACTATTGGAGGTAACTGATAAGCATCACCAACAAGAATCATCTGCACGCCGCCGAAAGGTTTAGTGGAATCACGATAGAGTCTCAATATCTTATCTATCACGTCCATAATGTCGCATCTGACCATAGAAACTTCGTCTATAGCGATTGCTTCTAAATTTCTTATGAGTTCTACTTTCGACTTGCTATATTTCAAATGTTTGAAGATAGACTTCATGCTCAGCTCGTTGAGTTCGCTATCTGCTGTACGGAGAGGGTCTTCTGGGATATAAACAGATGGTCGTATATGAAAAAATGAATGTATGGTCTCGCCCGACGCATTGATTGCCGCGACACCAGTGGGTGCCAGCACAACCATCCTCTTATGAGTCACTTTCTTAAGATATTTTAAGAAAGTAGTTTTGCCAGTACCAGCCTTACCTGTGAGGTAAATCGTTTTATCAGTATTAAGAATACAGTCTATAGCTTTATTAAATTCTTTATTATCAGCATCTAATCTTAATCCTTCAAGTTCTAATGGTATATTTTCATTTTCCATATAACCTTAATTTTACGACTCTCGTCACGGATTAATGCGACGATTGTATTTTGGGCACTAAGGTAGAAAAATAAAACAATAAATGCAAGCAAAAAAATCATATCTACTATAGGTATCTTATACAAATTGCTTTACAAAAGATTCTAAAAAAGACGCATCTTTTCCACAAATTTCACTGACGTTCACGGATTTTTTTTGAGCTTTGAACTTTGAGCTTTGAGCTTTGAACTTTGAACTTTGAACTTTGAACTTTGAACTTTGAGCTTTGAGCTTTGAACTATGAACTTTGAGCTTTGAGCTTTGAACTTTGAACTTTGAGCTTTGAACTTTCGTCAGAATCTATATTTTAATCCTAAGAACGCCTCAATAATTTCGGAAAGTTTCTGTAATTGCAATATGAATCGCATTGCTGAATGGATTCTTGTACTCCGTCATATAGGAGTGAGCCTGATATAAAATTATCTTTTAAAAGGTTTTGTATGTAATGTAAACCATCGAAGAAATCGTTTCTATATGTCATTGATGCCTTTATCTCGTAAGCATGTATTTTACCATCAGCATTCATTTGGAGCAGGTCAACTTCGTGTTGTCCTTTGTCTCTGTAAAAGAATAAGTCTGCGCGTTCTGCTCTATTGAAATAATATTTTTGAAAATCATTGATAACCATATTCTCAAATAAATTTCCTCGTAATGGATGTACCGAAAGTTGCTCTTCAGAACGAATTCCCATTAACCATGCAGCTAAACCAGTGTCGTGGAAATATAGTTTTGGAGTCTTGGTAAGACGTTTGCCGATATTGGCATGATAAGGATGCAATCTGTAAATGATATATGATGCTTCGAGAATGCTTAACCACGATTGAATTGTAGGAACGCTGACTCCGACTTCCACCGACAATGCTGAGGCGTTACATTCAGAACCAATACGTCCTGCACAAAGTCTGATGAATGTATTAAATTGAGTCAAGTCCTTAATATTTATCATACTACGTAAATCACGTTCGACGTATGTTGTGTAGTAGTTGCTGAGCAGAAAATTACGTCCTTCGTCATCTGTTTTCCATATTGCCGGATAGCCTCCACGCAGAATACGGGTGTCCGTTTTCGCTTCTGGATACACTGTGTCAATCTCTTGTGTAGATAATGGCAGCAAGGTCATTACAGCAGTTCTTCCTGCCATTGATTGTGTCGCTTTCTGCATCAATGAAAAATTAGAACTTCCTGTTACTATATATTTTCTTTTTCTTTCTCCTGTATAGTTTTGCTCGTCAACAATAACCTGCAAATAAGAAAATATGTCTGGAAACCGTTGAGACTCGTCAATAATCATCCCTTCGTCATGCTTTGTTAAAAATGATTTTGGGTCTTGTTGAAATGCCGATAGGGTTGCTATGTCTTCGAAATTATAATATGGCAGATCAGCAAATAATTTTCTGCATAATGTTGTTTTCCCAGATTGACGCGGTCCTGTCAGTGTTAATACTGAAAAATATCTAAATGCATTATTAATGGAATCTAATAATTCTCTACTTATCAACTGATTATTCATATTACAGACAAATTTAAAGTTGTATTTTAAATTTTACAAAGATAACAAAAAATCCATAGATAAAAAATAAAAGACGAAAGATTTTTACACCTTTCGCCTTCTAACTTTGAGCTTTGAACTTTGAACTTTGAACTTTGAGCTTTGAACTTTGAACTTTGAACTTTGAACTTTGAGCTTTGAACTTTGAACTTTGAACTTTGAACTTTGAGCTTTGAACTTTGAACTTTGAGCTTTGAACTTTGAACTTTGAGCTTTAAACTTTGAACTTTAAACTTTCGTCAAAATCTATATTTGAATCCTAAGAACGCCTGAAATCCGTAGCTTGGATAGCCGTAATACATTTGGTATTTGTTATGAATAAGATTCTTGATTTCTGCATAAAACGACAAGTCGTCGTTAAAGTTATAGTCGCAGCCTAATTGTATGTCGCAGATAGGCTTCAGTTCTCCTGACTTCGTCATTGCGTCACCCAAAAATTTTCATTGAATAATCTTTCGATTACCTTGTGACGTTTCATGATCATGACTTTGGAGATGACCTCGTTGTTAAGAGGAAGTCTTATCTGCAAAGTCG
>SUWS01000023.1 GCA_015061365.1 Lentimicrobiaceae bacterium
TAGACAGAGTTGTCAACTCAGACAGCGAAATCCTCAACATGGGACAATATGAAGCAGGCGTTTACATGGTACGCATCGTGACAGCTAACGGTGTTGCAACAGAACGCATCACAGTGTTATAAGAAATCCGGATTTCAGGTTCTGAGATATGAGCCTGAAATCCTTTAATAAAATATTGATATAAAAAATATAAAAATGAAAACATTAAAACAAATATTCATAGTAATGATGCTTCTGTTTGTGTATGGCAATATGGAAGCTCAAGAGTACAATTATGTACGTGTTACTGATTTGTCAGAAATCACAGAAGGTAGCAAGATCGTTATCGCATCAAGATACAATGAAAATGCTAACGAATATTATGCGTTACCTACGACAATACAGAACAATATTCCAGGTGTGGCTTTCACCAGCACCACAGCATCTGAAGGCGAAACATTGCCATCAGCGATCACCGACAGTATCTCTAAATATGTTTTGACAGTAAGCATTGACGGTGACAACTATTCATTCACCAATGAGGCGGGACAGAAGTTCGGTTACAAGAACGGTTCTAATCTCGGAGCTGATGTCAATCCATATTGGACAGTGACAAGAAACACAGCGGGAGAAGGAATGTTGGTTCCCAATTATGAAGGCTTCAATATCATCAATACAAGTACTGGTAACAGAGCCATCTCATTAAGTGGATGGACATTTGCTTTCGGAGCATATTTCACCAACTATATGTCAGGTGGAAACTACAACTTCTCAGTCGACATCTTTGTGATGAAAGAAAAAGAAGCTGATGCAGCACCAGCAGCAAATTATGTACGTGTTACTGATTTGTCAGAAATCACAGCAGGTAGCAAGATCGTTATCGCATCAAGATACAATGAAAATGCTAACGAATATTATGCGTTACCTACGACAATACAGAACAATATTCCAGGTGTGGCTTTCACCAGCACCACAGCATCTGAAGGCGAAACATTGCCATCAGCGATCACCGACAGTATCTCTAAATATGTTTTGACAGTAAGCATTGACGGTGACAACTATTCATTCACCAATGAGGCGGGACAGAAGTTCGGTTACAAGAACGGTTCTAATCTCGGAGCTGATGTCAATCCATATTGGACAGTGACAAGAAACACAGCGGGAGAAGGAATGTTGGTTCCCAATTATGAAGGCTTCAATATCATCAATACAAGTACTGGTAACAGAGCCATCTCATTAAGTGGATGGACATTTGCTTTCGGAGCATATTTCACCAACTATATGTCAGGTGGAAACTACAACTTCTCAGTCGACATCTTTGTCTTGAAAGAAAACAACGCAGCACCGGCAGCACAATATCTGCGTATCGCTGATGTATCAGACTTGAAAAGCGGAAGCAATATAGTCATTGCGGCAAGATACAATGAAAATGCAAATGAATATTATGCGTTACCTACGGCAATACAGAACAATATTCCAGGTGTGGCTTTCACCAGCACTACAGTTTCTGAGGGCGAAACCTTACCATCTGCAATTACCGACAGTATCTCAAAATATGCTTTGACAGTAAGCATTGACGGTGACAACTATTCGTTCACCAATGCGGAAGGTCAGAAGTTCGGTTACAAGAACGGCTCTAATTTCGGAGCTGATGTCAATCCATATTGGACAGTGACAAGAAACACAGCGGGAGAAGGAATGTTGGTTCCCAATTATGAAGGCTTCAATATCATCAATACAAGTACTGGTAACAGAGCCATCTCATTAAGTGGATGGACATTTGCTTTCGGAGCATATTTCACCAACTATATGTCAGGTGGAAACTACAACTTCTCAGTTGACATCTTTGTGTTGACCGGAGGTGAAGAGTCGACAACAGTCGAGACTCCTACTTTCGAACCTGAAGCTGGAACTTATATCTCATCAGCAAATGTACGTATCAAATCCAAGACTGGAGGAGCAAACATATATTACACTACCGACGGCTCAGAACCGACAGAGACAAGTCAGCTTTATTCAGTTCCTTTCGAACTTACATCAACAGCTACTGTCAAGGCTTTCGCTTCGAAAAACGGTGTCAACAGCGAGATTGCTGAAGCTACATATACCATCATTCCTAAGATGAGCGTGGCGGAGGCTCGTAACGCAAACATAAATACTGTTGTCGCAGTTGAAGGCGTCGTGACATATATCGACGGAAGAAATGTATTGCTTCAAGATAATACAGCCGCTATCAGTTTGTGCCTTAACGAAGGTACTGTACCTTCAAATCTCAAGGTAGGCGATAAGGCTGTTGTTTATGGAACAAAGAACACTAACAATGGTTTGGCAGAGTTGACAAATATCGACGGAGCGACATCACAATTTGAGATCATTTCTTCAAACAACGATCTTCCTCTTGCAGAAGTCACTGTAGAACAAATCCTCAACGACTATAACAGCGGCAATTTGTTACAGTCGACACGTGTCAAGATAACAGCGGCGCAAATAGGTGATGTCAACATCGGAGGTAATTCATCGCTCACACAAAACGGCAGTTCGATAAATATCGATAATTTACCAGATGTTGTTAATATTGAAAAAGACGACTATGTTACCTTGACAGGTTTTGTTGGTTGCAACAACGCTCCACAGATTCGCATCGCATCGTCTGATGATATAAAACCATCCGACGTACTTTCGATAGACAAGTCAAGTTTCGAATTAGCATACGATGAAGCCACTTTCCCTGTACCACAGGCGTTGAATGTAGAAGGTTCGCTTCTTAACGAAAATATCAGTGTGGTAGCTCCAGACAACTTCCAGGTATGTGACGTTGTTGACGGTATTTATTTGAACAGTATAACATTGACTGCTGTTGACGGTTCGGTAAACAGAACAGTATATGTACGTTTGATGCCTTATTTGAGTGAAGGTGAATATACTGGCGTTCTTACTGTAGGTAATAGCAAAATTACTTGTGAGGCGAACCTTAAGGGTACAGCGGTTCAGATCGAGGGTAATAATTTCTTCGGCGACGGATCGGAAAGTAATCCTATCAGAATCTACACTAAGTCTGACTTGCAAAGAGTCTCAAATCTGATAGCAGGCGGATGGGATTCAAAAGGCAAGTATTTCACTTTGATGGACGACATCTATGACGTTGACTTCATGATCGGAAGCTATGATGAACGTATCTCGTTCAAGGGTGTTTTCGACGGCAACAATCACGTAATCGGACTTAACTTATCGGGTGCATCCAATGTTGCTTTGTTCAGTTTCGTTTCTGGAGGCGCAGTTATCAAGAATCTCATCACTGAAGGCTCCGTTAATATAACATCGATTTACGGTGCTGGTATTGTTGCAAGAGTTGATACTTCAGAAGAAGGAAACAACAACGAACATATCTATATCCAGAACTGTATTAACAGAGCTAATGTGTCTGCCACAGGTGGCGCAAAATATCTGGCTGGTATAGTGTCACACTACCAGGGTAAGTATAATCGTGGTAATTGTCTGTTTATCGAAGACTGTACAAATGTCGGTAATATAAATCTCACTTTCGCAGGTTATGGCGCTGGTATATTGGCTTACGGAACTTATGGTGCTACAATAAACAATTGTACAAACAGAGGTGAGATAAATATTCCTGGTTCAGGTGGTGACATGGCTGGTATTGCCGCTAATTTGTATAACTATTGTACTGTCGTAAATTGTGTTAATGTAGGAAATATAAATGGCGGAAGCATGAAAATTGGCGGTATAGTAGGTCGTGCTGAAAAGGTAAATATCTACAATTCATACAATACAGGTGACATCAATCCTAATTCATGGGGTATGTTTATGAGCGTGGCTGGTATTGTAGGTGCGTTCTCAGATTATGGAAACAACTCGACATGGGGTGAATTCGGTATCATGAAGAACGTCTACAACGCAGGTACTATAAATAGCACAAATGGTGGCTTCGGTTCTGTCGTTTCTTCAGGAAACGCCAAGATTTTCAACGCTTATTATTTAGAAGGAACATATTCTTCCGCATTAGGATCGTTCTCATCAGCAAACGCTACGAATGTTGTAAGCTTCTCACAAAGCGCTACAGAACCTACATCATGGATCTTGTCGAGTGAAGTTGATGGCACTACAGACTTGCTCACTGCTTTGAACAACGGCAGCGATGGCAACAAAGAATGGTTCGAAGATGTCTATAATGTAAACGACAATCTTCCTACATTCGTATCTGCTGCTCCTTCAATCGAGGTCAAGGCTTTAGATATGACTTTCCGTCCAATCGGTGCCAAGATGTATCCTGAAGTGATGAAGATTACCAATACAGGTTTCTCTCCTGTAGAGTTATATCACAGCGATTATTCCGGTTCAGAATTTATCAAGCTCGCTGAAGACGTAGAGTTCCCTGTCGTCATAGAACCTAACTCAAGTTATAACGTATATTTCACGACAGACCATACCATGGAGATGGAAGAGGGCGGTGTTGAAGCTACCTTCGGAGTTTTCTGGAACGCACAGAGAATTATCAGCACAGGAAAGATAACTGCCGTAGCTTACCAACCTAAAGAATTAGACGTTGTAGAGAAAGCTGCTACAATATCTGAATTCCCATTCAGAAAGACACAAAGCACTGCCGGTCTGTACAAAAACTACAACTTGCCAGGTGCCGGTGCCTATGGTGTAGACGCTGTATATAAATTCACTGTTGAAGAAGACATTCTGCTTAATGTCAACATAACAGGATGCAGCAATCCTAATGTCGCTGTATATCCGGAATCGGTTATGAACGACGGCTATCCTTCCGACAACAACTACCATAGACCATCTTCTGTTATCTCAACAGATGAGTCCGTCATTCCTTACGGAGGAGATAAGATCCGCACCTTGACTTTGACTCCAGGTACCTATTATATGATAGTGTCTACAACGAGTTCGATGTATGAAATCGACGCTTGGACTGAATCTATTCCAGCTCCTGCAACAGCTTCATTGATCGCTCCTGAATATGGTGAGAAAAATGTTACAGCACCTGTGACCTTGTCATGGATGTTAGGAAGCTATACAACAGAGTACCAGTTGTTATTCGGAACAACAGTGCCTCCTACAGAGATCTTGGTTGATTGGACATCAGACCTGAACAACACTTACGTGGTAGAATCTCTTTATGATAACGCCAACTATTTCTGGCAAATCAACGAACGTAACCATAACGGAGTGACAGAAGGCGATGTATGGGCATTCACAACATCATTGGCTACTCCTAAGAATCTCGCTATAGAAAGTAACGAATTATATCCTAACCAGAAGGCTGTCCTGACATGGGATGCTCCGGTGAACCGTTATACACGCGGTTACAACATCTATCAAGACGGCGTTAAGATTAACAGCGAACTCGTGACAGAAACGACATTCAGCGTCTCGAATCTCGCATATAATCAAAACGGTTATAACTTCAACGTGACAGCAATGCACGACGCAGGTGAATCGGCTTTGTCAAATACTGTAAAAGCATATATGACAGGATATGGCATCGTAGAAGGTTACACCTACGAACAAGACGGAACAACTCCAATATCTGACGTATTGGTAGTTTTCAAAGGAACAGACGAATATGGAAACGAAGCGGAGAAAGTGTTCTACTCAGACAATAACGGTCATTTCTCGGGAGAAATCTTAGTCGGTACATATAACGGAATAACATTCTGTGATGGTTATCAAAACAAGGAAGTGACAAATGTTAATATAGGCTGTGGCATGACATCGACGGTCAACTTCATCATCAAAGAAGAATTCGCTTCTGTTTATCAAGTCTTGGCAGAAGAATCTAACGATTATTCGAATGTCAATGTCGCTTGGAGTTGGAATAAGATAATTCCGGAATCACCATACGCAGACTTTGAGACAGGCGACTTCTCACAAGCTAAATTCAACAACGAAGTGACAGCGCAACATCCATGGGCGATAACAGAAAACGCTTACGAAGGCACATACGCCATGAAGTCATCATGCGAAGGCGTAGCTGACGGTATCTCATCTATTGAAGTTAATGTCAGCGTTCCTTACGATGGTGTCGTTGCATTCTATCATAAGGTGTCTTCAGAAGAAGGCGGCGACTTCGCCAAGTTCTTCGTCGATGGCGTTGAGATGCTCTCCATCTCAGGCGAGACAGAATGGGAAGAAGTTATTGTCCCTGTAACAGAAGGTGTTCATACATACAGATGGACATATACCAAAAATGCTGAAGGCGACAATGCCGATGACGCATATTATGTCGATAATGTCATGATGTTCAAACCGACTCCTGCATACGAAGGCTGGATCTATTATGACAACGGCACATATACCAATTCGATTGGTACAAACCAAGTGGCTCCTGTCTATTGGGGTATCAGATTCCCAGACACAGAGATCTATGAAGGTTCTACATTGACAAAGGTCGCTTTCTACGACGCTGCCGCAGCCGACTATACAGCTAACATCTATATCGGCGCAATGCCTTCAACAGCTACCTTGGTATCGTCACAACCATTTACTACAATGGGTATAACTGATATTTTTGAGGTAGAACTCTCAACACCTGTAGCAATAATCCCTGGTCAGCCATTATGGATCACTCTCTATTGTGACGACTTGACTCACCCTGCTGCAGCATGTAGCCACACTGGAAGTACGGATAGCGACTGGATCTCATTGAACGGAACCACTTGGAATCACGTGACAGAATATAACTTGCAGAACAGCTGGATCCTGAGAGGTTACTTGCAAGATATGGATGGCAAAGTAAGAATGATTTCAAATGAAGAAGAACCTATAGCTTTCGAAGGCGGATCTTCAGAGGGCGACATCGTGGCTCTTGAAGCTGAAACACCTAAATTCGTCGGCGTTCCTTCAAATGAAATGGCAAGCTACAACCGTTCGTTCAGTTCTTATAAAGTTTATCGTTATAATGAAATTAGCGGAGAATGCTCTTCTGAGACTGTACAAGTCCTCGTATCTGAAACAATGGATACTACATACGTAGATAATGAGTGGACTTCTTTGGAATATGGCGTTTACAGATACGGTGTTTCAGCAATTTATGAAGGTAACAGAAACGCTGAACAGTTACGCGGCACTAAAGCATACGCTAATGTCATCTATCCTATTGGTATGCCTAACGCTTACGTGACATTCGATTTGAACAATCCTCTCGCCGCTACAGAAATCTCTCCTGTAGTATTTGATAGAGGTGGCGATTATTACGATGGAATTCTTTACGGATTCAACTCAGACGGCAAATACCGCAAGATTAATGCTGAGACAGGAGAACTCATCTCTGAAAACAATGTATCTGTTGTTATGACAGAAGCCGCATACAACTATGCTAACAACACATTGTACGGTATCAGCGGCAGTTATCTCTACACCATCGATATTGAAACCGGAGCTTCTACTCCTGTAGGTCATCTCGGCAATTCTATCATGGCGTTCGGCATCAACTATGAAGGTAAGGCTTATGGTATTTCTCTCGGTACACAATCCACTTTGGTGTCAATAGATCTGAATACAGCATCATGTACTAATATCGGTAACACAGGATTGCCTTCAGCCTTTATCCAATGCGGCGGATTCAACCATTACGACAATAAGTTCTACTGGTTCCAATGCAGCGCTATCGATGATATGAATCTCTATAATGTAGATATTTATACAGGCAATGTGACATTAGTAGCTGCCAATACAGGTGAAGTGACTTCATTCTTCGTGCCGTTCACACTCCCTACAAACGATGATGACGATGTTGTCATTTATCCGTTCCAAGGCGACAACGAGTCTGAAATAGTATGGTCAAATCCTGTAGATAAGAATATGACAACAACTATTGAAGTCAATGTCGATGCAAATACCGACGATTCTTTGGCAGGAACACTCGTTAAGTTCGTTAATGTTAATGAGCTATCTAACAGCTATGAAATCGTTTTGGATGAGACAGCTTCATATACAAGTACAGAATTCCGCAAGGGAATTTACGAGGTTACAATCTATAACAAACATTTCTCTTCAGACGTTGAAAATGTTGTGATGGAAATCTGGGAACCTACTGTCATCAACGCTATGCTTACTGAAATCGTTGAGATAGAAGACCTCTATGTATCTCCTACAGGCTGGGCTATGTGGGACGAGACCGGCGACCCTAACGACGGTGACGAGTTCTTCTTCGATTTCGAGGATGGTAATATGGACGGATGGGTTTTAATAGATGCTGACGGTGACGGCTACAACTGGATGAATCTATCTAACTACGCATCATCTCAATCATACATGATAGGTTATGGAGCATTGCACCCAGACAACTATATGGTGACAGAAAACAGATATGAAATAGAACCTAATACTAAGTTCACATTTATGGTATGTGCCGGTAATTCGGTGTTCTCGACCGAACATTATGGTATAGCTGTCTCAACGGTAAGCAATAATGACCTTTCAACATTTACCACAATCTGGGAAGAGACATTGACAGCTAAGGATGGCGCAAAGGGTACCCGTGATTCTAAGGCTCAAGGCACATGGTATGAAAAGACCATCGACCTCAGCGCATACGAAGGACAATCCGTTTATATCGCCTTCCGTCACTTCAACAGTTCTGACAACTTCAGTGTCGACATCGACAATGTGAGATTCACCAATAATGAGGAAAACAACACAAGAGCATTGCTCGGTCATACTGTCATGTTGGACGGTGAAGTAGTAGCAGAGAATGTAATGGTTCCTTACTATCAGCATGAAAACATTGTTGAAGGTCAGACCTACACAACAACTGTCATCTCTCATTTCACTACAGGAACCAGCGATCCGGAATCATACACATGGATTGCGGGCGATTGCGGCGATCATGACGGTGCTCTCGACTTCACGGCAGAATATGTCGGTGGCAGTGCAATCCTCAACTGGACAGCTCCTACATCAGAAAGCAGCGATGAATGGATGTATTATGACGGAGGTACTTCAAACAATGGTATCGGTGGTGCAGCAGAGTTCTACTGGGCTATCAAATTGCGTGCAGCTGACCTTGCCGAAATAGCTCCTACAGAATTGACAAAGGTCGCTTTATTCGACCGTGTCGAGACAAGCGGAACATTCTACATCTATCTCGGCGGCGACAACGCTCCTGAAGAATTGGTACATACCCAAGAATATGTATGTACAAAATCATACGAATACGCTGAATTCGAATTACCTTCTTATATCACTATTGACGGTACACGTAACCTATGGGTGGTATTCGGAACACAAGACGGTATGAATTATCCAGCATCAGCAGGTAACGACTGCGGCGATCCTGACGCTCGTTGGTTCTCCGGCGACCGTGTCAACTGGTCAGACGTTTCTGGCATGGGATTGAGTCTCTCATGGTCAATTCACGCATGCTTCAATGATACAAATGTAAAACAAGAACCATTAGGCGCATTCTTGTTCCGCGACGGCGAACTCATATCAGACGGATATCTCCCGATAGAAGGTTCTTATACTGAAGAAGTACTCTCAGGTAATGAATATGAATACTGCCTCAGATATGTATATGACTCATTTAACAGCAATGAACATCACCTGATGTCATGTCCACAATGTGTAACTCTCGATGCAGCTATCGACTGTGACGCTCCTGAAGATCTCTTCGCTATCGTAGGTAAGAACGAAAACGGTGAAGAAGGTGTCAACCTCGTATGGCCTTACTACATCCCTGTTAACGAATGGTTGTATTATGACAACGGTTCTGCAATATCTTCAATGGGTGCAGGCGGCAATATCTACTGGGCGATTATGTTCCCGTCAGATGCATTGCAATCATACGCAGGAACTAATGTCACCAAGCTGATGGTATTCGACTATGAAGCAGGTGCTGCAACAGCAAGCGTATATCTCGGAGGTGACAACGCTCCTCAAACTTTGGTACACACTCAAGAGTTTGAATTTACAGGCGCACAAGAATGGATAGAACTCGATGTCGCTGACATGGTTGCTGTCGACGCTACGGAAAACCTCTGGATCGTTATACACCAGGTCGGAGCGACATATCCAGCTGCCGTATGTAACACAACCGGCGATCCTAATGGAAGATGGGTATCTGTCAATGGCACAGAATGGAGCGACTTGGCAACATTGGGTAACTTCCCTTACACATGGATGCTCAGAGCTTTCGTAACTAACGAAGATGGTTCAAAATCTCGCGTCTTGGAACACTACAACATCTATCGTAGCGAAACAAACGGTAACTATGAGTTGATAGCCGAGACAACAGAAAACGAATACTTCGACGTACTTGAGGAAGACGGAACATATTATTATCAGGTTACCGCATTCTACGCTGAAAACGGTGAAGAATGTGAATCAGAACCTGCTAACGCTTTCGAAGATGAGACTCAAGATTATGTCGTTGTTGACTTCGTCTCCGTTGATGAGAACAGCATCAGCAATATGACAATCTATCCTAATCCAACTAAGGGTGACTTGAACATCTTTGTCGAAAATATGTCTCGCATCGTAATAACAAATGCTTTAGGTCAAGTGCTATACGACCAAGACGTTGACAGCGACAATGAAGTCATCGATATGAACCAATATGAATCTGGTGTCTATATGTTACATATAACTTCAGAAAATGGAATCGTCACAGAACGTGTGACCGTAATAAGATAATAGATTTTTTCATAATACTTTGGTTTGTAAAATTGTTTGTGAAGACTGCCCGACATTGTTTGGGCAGTCTTTTTAAAGAAGAAAGGAAAGTCTGTTATGAAACATTATTTTTTAGCTTTCGACTTAGGAGCTACGAGTGGCAGGTCGGTCTTAGGTATTCTTGAAAACGACAGGATAGAGATCAAGGAGCTTACACGTTTCCCGAACTCTATCGTCGAACTTCACGGAAAATATTATTGGAACATAATGTCGTTGTATCAGTCGCTCAAAGAAGGGATGATGGCTTGCCGTAAGGAAGGTGTCGTTCCGGAGTCTATCGGCATCGATACCTGGGGCGTTGATGTGGTGCCCGTAGCCGACGACGGTTCCTTGTTATCTATGCCTCGCGCCTATCGTGACCCATATACCGTCGGTGTCCCGGAGCGTTTCTTTGAGAGAATATCTAAAGAGAAAGTCTATGAGAAGACAGGCATACAGATAATGAATTTCAACACTCTGTTCCAGATGTTCGCCTCTGATGAAGGTAATTATCTGCCTTTGAAATATGCAGGTAAGTTACTTTTCATGCCTGATGCCTTGTCGTATATGCTGACAGGTGAGAAGGTCTGTGAATATACTATCGCGTCTACGTCGCAGATATTGAATCCTCGCCTCAAAGAGTTCGACACGGAACTTCTGAACGCTGCCGGCTTCGGATCTGAAATATTCCCCGAGATAGTAATGCCGGGAACTGTCATAGGAACACTTAACGACAATATCGCTAAGGAGACTGATTTGGGTAAGGTGCCTGTTGTTACGGTGGCAGGTCACGATACTGCTTCGGCTGTGGCCGCCGTACCTTCATCCGACGATAATTTCGCTTACCTCAGTTCCGGAACATGGTCGCTGATGGGAATAGAAGTGAAAGAACCTGTCATAACTCATGAGTCGTATGAAATGAACTTCACCAACGAAGGCGGCATAGAGGGAACGACACGTTTCCTGAAAAACATCTGCGGAATGTGGATCCTTGAACAATGCCGAAAAGAATGGGAATCCATGGGAAAGAATTACACATATCCTGAGATAGTGGCGATGGCTGAGAACGCTCAACCTTTCAAGGCTTTCATCCAACCCGACGACCCTTCTTTCGCCAATCCTCCTTCAATGTTAAAAGCCATAGAGGATTATCTCATAGCTACAAATCAGAAACCATTGACCGACGACGCTCAGGTCGTACGTTGCATATTCGAAAGTCTCGCCTTGAGATACAGAGAGGTGATGGAGTGTTTGGAGTCTTTGTCTCCTTTCCCGATACATCGTCTGCATATCATCGGCGGCGGGTCAAAAAATCATCTGCTCAACCAGTTTACGGCTAATGCGATAGCCCGTCCAGTAATATCAGGTCCTTCAGAAGCTACAGCGATAGGTAACGTGATGATTCAGGCTAAGGCTGCCGGTCTCGTCTCTTCCCTGAAAGAGATGCGCTCCATAATATCTAACTCAATCGATACAATGGAATATCTCCCTCAATCAGTAGTGGAGTGGGAGATGGCTTATAATAAAATGAAATCCATAACACATAATAAAAAATAAAATCATGAAAGAAAGTAACATAAACAAAGCATACGAACTTGCAGCAGAACGTTACGCTGCATTAGATATTGACGTGGAAAAAGTTTTATCCGCATTACAGAATGTTCAACTCTCATTGCATTGCTGGCAAGCCGACGACGTGACGGGCTTCGAGTCGTCAGCTACTTTGTCGGGTGGTATCCAGACAACAGGTAACTATCCGGGCAAGGCTCGCAATATCGATGAACTTCGTGCCGACATCTTGAAGGCTGCTTCTCTGATACCAGGTGATCATCGTCTTAACCTTCACGAGATATATGGCGACTTCGGTAATAAGTTCGTCGACCGTGACCAGGTGGAACCGGAACATTTTGAAAGCTGGATGCAATGGGCTTCAGAAAATAACATGAAGTTAGACTTCAACTCCACATCGTTCTCTCATCCTAAATCGGGCGATCTTTCTCTTTCGAATCCTGATGAGGGAATACGTAACTTCTGGATTGAGCATACAAAAAGATGCCGTCGCATAGCGGAGGAGATGGGTAAACGTCAGAACGACCCTTGTATCATGAATCTCTGGGTGCACGACGGAAGTAAGGACATCACTGTCAATCGCATGAAGTATCGTGAACTTCTTAAAGATTCATTGGACCAGATCTTCGCTCAGGAATATCATAACATGAAAGATTGTATAGAGTCGAAGGTGTTCGGCATCGGGTTAGAGAGTTATACCGTAGGTTCCAACGATTTCTATATCGGCTACGCTTCCCAGAACAATAAGATAATAACATTGGATACAGGTCACTTCCATCCAACGGAAAGTGTCGCCGACAAAGTCTCGTCGATGCTTTTGTTCGTGCCGGAACTGATGCTGCACGTGAGCCGTCCTATCCGCTGGGATTCCGACCACGTCACCATCATGAATGACGAGACCCTCGACCTTTGCAAGGAGATAGTACGCTGCGATGCCATGAACAGAGTCCATATCGGATTGGATTATTTCGATGCCTCTATAAATCGTATCGGAGCTTACGTGATTGGAAGCCGCGCCACCTTGAAATGTATGTTACAGGCTTTGTTGGAACCTCTGCATCTGTTGCGTAAATATGAAGCTAACGGTCAAGGCTTCGAACGCTTGGCACTCATGGAAGAATGCAAGTCGTTGCTATGGAACGCCGTATGGGATATGTTCTGCCTGAGAAATGACGTGCCAGTAGGCGAATCGTTTATCGAAGAAGTGCAGAAATATGAATCAGAAGTGACATCAAAAAGATAAAACGTCATGGAAATTATCATCGGATTATTGATAATAGCGATAGGCGCGTTCTGCCAGTCGAGTTCGTACGTCCCGATAAATCGTGTCAAAGAATGGAGCTGGGAGTCGTATTGGATGGTTCAGGGCGTTTTCGCCTGGTTGGTCTTTCCTTTCTTGGGAGCCTTGCTGGCTGTGCCTCACGGTCATTCTCTTATGGAGATATATTTCGCCAATCCTAAAGACTCTCTGCTGACGATGTTCTTCGGCGTTTTATGGGGCGTCGGAGGTCTTACCTTCGGACTCTCCATGCGTTATCTCGGCGTAGCTCTCGGCCAGTCTGTGGCTTTGGGAACATGCGCCGGACTCGGAACCATACTTACACCTCTGTTTACCGGTAAGACTGATGATCTCACTACACCGGTAATAGTCGGCGTGGTGGTAACTTTACTCGGTATCGCCATAATAGGCATCGCCGGTAGCATGAAGTCGTCGACTTTATCGGAGGAAGAGAAACAGAAATCGGTGAAAGACTTTAACTTCACGAAAGGGATATTGGTGGCTTTGCTCGCCGGTTTCATGAGCGCGTGTTTCAGCATAGGTCTCGGCTTCGGCGAGAACCTGTGTTTCCCGGAAAGCAAGGAACTGTTTAAGACATTGCCTGCGACTTTCCTCGTGACGATAGGCGGATTCATGACTAATGCGGTGTATTGTTTCTATCAGAACACACGTAACAAAACCTGGAGTGACTATAAAGAAACTAAACTGTACGCTAACAATATCTTGTTCTGCGCCTTGGCTGGAATATTATGGTACAGTCAGTTCTTCGGACTAAGTCTCGGTAAAGGCTTCCTGACTTCTTCACCAGTATTGTTGACGTTTTCATGGTGCATCCTGATGGCGTTGAACGTCACCTTCTCCAACGTATGGGGTATCATCCTCAAAGAATGGAAAGGTTGCTCAAGAAAGACAATATATGTCCTCGTGATAGGATTATTAGTTTTGATATTATCTTCATTTTTACCTCAATTGTTAAATTAATTATGAAATCTATTTTGGAAAATCGTGAAGGCCTGGCTCGAGAGATAGATAAGGTGGCTGAAGTGGCGTCTTATCTTTGGCAGAAAGGCTGGGCTGAGCGTAACGGAGGAAACATCACTGTCAATATTACGGAATATGTCGATGATGAGATAAGGAAGATGCACGCCATCAGCGAGGTGTTTCCTATAGGGAAGAGACTTCCTTTCTTGAAAGACTGCTATTTCTATTGCAAAGGCACTAACATGAGAATGCGCGACTTGGCTCGCCATCCCATGGAAAACGGTTCGGTCATAAAAATCATAGACGACTGTGCCTCGTACGTGATAATAGCTGATAACCCGGTGAGACCAACCTCGGAACTGCCTTCTCATCTGAGTGTACATAATTATCTGTTAAGTATCAACTCTCCATACAAGGCTTCTGTCCACACTCATCCAATAGAGCTTGTCGCGATGTCTCATAACAAGAGATTCTTGGAGAAAGATGTCGCCTCGCACCTGCTTTGGAGTATGATTCCGGAGACGAAGGCTTTCTGCCCTAAAGGATTGGGAATTGTACCTTATCTCTTGCCGGGATCGGTGGAACTGGCTGATGCTACCATTAAGGAACTTTCCGACTACGACGTGGTGATGTGGGAAAAACATGGAGTGTTCGCCGTCGACAGCGACGTGATGCAGGCTTTCGACCAGATTGACGTACTCAACAAGTCGGCTCTGATTTATATCGCCGCGAAAAATATGGGATTCGAACCTGACGGAATGTCGGACGAACAGATGAAAGAGATGTCTTTAGCGTTTAACTTGCCAAAATGATCCGTTATGAGAAGACTCTTTTTTATAATGACATTGACGATAGTATGTCTCGCGACAAAAGCTCAGTCGCAACTTCCTCCGGCATGGAATGATATGTCGAATGATAACGTACAATATGATAGCCGTGCGACAGCTTATATCCCTCCGAAACGTATAGTATGGCAGGAGACGACAGGTGGAGCTTCCATCTCAAATCTCGAGAGACTATTGTCACCGGGTAACGGTCAGGCTGAGCTTATTAACGCCGACTTATGTAAGATAAAGACATCATCCGACGGCACGGCTTCGTTTGTGCTCGACTTCGGCAGAGAACTGCAAGGCGGCATTCAGATAGTGACGGGCATCTCTTCGCATAAGGAGATAGAGATAAGAGTTCGTTTCGGAGAATCGGTGTCGGAAGCTATGTGTGAGATAGATGACGATAACGGAGCGACCAACGACCATGCTATCCGTGATCTCCGCATGACCTTGCCTTGGCTCGGTGTCGCAGAAACAGGAAACTCCGGATTTCGCTTCGTGAGAATTGATGTGGAAACTGCCGACGTAGAACTCGCACTGAAAGAGATAAGGGCGGTGTTCACTTACCGTGACATCCCTTATATCGGTTCCTTCAAGTCGGATGACGAACGCCTTAACGAGATATGGATGACAGGAGCTTATACCGTCCATCTCAATATGCAGGAATATCTCTGGGACGGGATAAAACGCGACCGTTTAGTATGGGTGGGCGATATGCATCCCGAACTCATGACGATAAATTCTGTGTTCGGCTATAATGAAGTGATACCGAAAAGCCTTGATCTTATACGCGACATCACTCCAGTGCCTAACTGGATGAATGGTATCAGTTCCTATTCTATATGGTGGCTTCTCATCCACAGAGACTTCTATTTCCATCATGGCGATATAGATTATCTCATGGAACAGAAAGACTATATCACTTCTTTGCTAGAACATCTGATGAGTAAGATCGACAAGGATGGTAAAGAACAACTTGACGGAATGCGTTTCTTAGACTGGCCTTCATCTGAAAATCAGAAAGGTGTCGATGCTGGTTTGCAGGCTCTTATGGTGATGGCGATGAACGCCGGTAAGGAATTGTCTTTAGCTATGAACGACATCGACCTGTCGGAACGCTGCGCTATGGCTGAGAAGAAACTTCTTTCCTATAAACCCGACCATAACGCTTCTAAACAAGCGGCCTCACTAATGGCTATCTCCGGACTGATGAAACCTAAGAAAGCCAATAAAGATGTGATAAGTGTCGGCGGCGCTGAGAACTTCTCCACCTTCTACGGATATTATATGCTCGAAGCAATGGCTAAGGCTGGCGACTATCAGGGAGCTATGGACGTCATCAGCGAATATTGGGGAGCTATGCTCGATTTGGGAGCGACAACATTCTGGGAAGACTTCAATATGGAATGGGTCGATAACGCGGCCCGTATCGATGAGATAGTTCCTGATGACAAGGTCGATGTCCATAAGTCGTATGGCGACTATTGCTATAAAGGTTATCGTCACAGCTTATGTCACGGATGGGCTTCCGGACCGACAGCATGGCTGAGCCGTCATGTTTTAGGTGTTGAAATCCTTGAACCTGGATGTAAGAAGATAAGGATAGAACCGCATCTCGGCAATCTCAGATGGGCGGAGGGGACTTTCCCTACACCTTACGGACCGATCTACGTCAAACATGAAAAGACGGTAAACGGCGAGATACGTTCCGATATTCAGGTCCCTGACGGCATTATAGTGGAGACACGTTAATTATATAGATAAGTATTAAAGAAAAATTAAAATAATTAGAAATGAGAAGATACACATTATTAATATCAATGATGCTATTTGTGATGATAGCATTCTCTTCATGTTCATCGGAGCAGGAGAAGAAACAAGATTCAGAATTATATTCCGACAGCAAGCCTTATACACGCTGGTGGTGGTTCGCTTCAGAGATTGAGAATGACGACATCAAGTATCAGTTGGAATGGCTTAAGGAAAACGGTTTCGGCGGTGTTGAAATAGCATGGGTCTATCCTATGAATGGAGATGCCGATGTGAAAAGACCGGCATGGCTCTCAGAAGAATGGGCGGCGTCTGTCAACTACACGAAACGCATCGCCGATTCTTTGGGCTTAGGATGCGACTTCACCTATGGTACTTTGTGGCCATTCAGCGCATTCGACCTTCCAGAGAAATATGGCACGCGCACTCTGTGTCCGGAGTTGGCTTTTAATGAGAGGTCGCTAACCTGGGAACATCCCCGCAAGGCTCGTATCATCGACCATCTCAGCGAAGAGGCTTTCAACTATTACGCCGACCAGATGGATGCCGGATTGAAAGACGCTTACAAAGGCTCCAAGTCAGGAATCTTCGTCGACTCATGGGAAGTGGAGACTCGCTGCTCATGGACCGACGGTTTCGGCGAGAGATTCATCGAACGTCACGGCTATGACATCGAACCGATAATAGGCGACCTCTACGAACCTGGTTTCGAAAACGAATATTACGACTATATGTCGGTGCTTTCCGACTACGTGTTGTACGACTTCTACAAACCGTTCACCGACCGTGCGCATCTCAACGGCGCATTCTCGCGCGCTCAGTGCGGTGGTGCTCCAGCCGACTTGCTGACAGCTTTCATGTTGGTCGATGTGCCTGAGACAGAAGCTATCCTTTATGAACCAAACTTCAGCAGAATCCCTGCATCTGCAGCAGCCCTCGCAGGTAAAGATGTAGTATCTTCAGAGACGTTTACCTGTCTATATGGATGGAAACCTTGGGGCGGCAAAAGCCCGTACCAGGACTATGAACAAGTGGCTGATATGCGTCTTATCGCCGACGCTCTCTTCGCTAACGGAACAAACCAGATCTTCTGGCACGGAATGCCGTATAACGAAAAGGGTAAAGGTAAAAACGACAATCATTTCTACGCCTCTGTTCACGTAGGTCCCGACTCTTATTTCAAAGACCAGCTCAAAGACTTCAACGAATATATGACAAAGGTGTCACAATATATGCGTAAGGGCAGAGTGTATTCCGACGTGGCTCTCTATCTTCCTTTAGAGGATGCCTGGATGGGTGTCGAATATGCCGACTCACTGAAGATGCCTTGGGTGTGGGGTGAATATGAGATGCGTTATGTCTTCGCTCCCGATTACCTTAAGGGTTATCAGCCTTTATGGGTCAATGCTAAAGTATTGTCGGAATCTGAATTCGAAGACGGTGTCTTGAGTTATGGCGATATGTCGTTCTCTGCTTTGGTGGTAGATGTCAACTGGCTCGATATTGAGACCTTGCGCACAGTAGTGAAACTCGCTAAAGAAGGATTGCCTGTAGTGATGCACAAAAGACCAGAACAACCTGGTAGAAACAAGTCAGATGAATTCAACAGCTTATATGATGAACTGATGAGTCTCAATAACGTCTCGACAGAAGCCTCCGAGATATTGTCTCAAAAACCATTGATTGAGGGCGATGACCTGCCTGACTTCTGGTGCCGCCAAGATGGAGATGAACTTTACATCTTCATGGCTAACCCTGCCGCTAAGAATCTGAAATATCCTCTGAAGTATGGTCAGGCTTTCGAAGATAAAGGATCTCAACGTGACATCGTGGTGAATACTTCCGCAGGTCCTCAGAATGTGAGACTCAACTTCAGACCTAATGAATCATTGATGTTGAAAGTTAATGATAAAGGTAAGGTCGAGTTCGTTGACTTGAATTTCACAGCCAAGAGAATTGACACACCTCAAAACGCTCAATAAGATTCTATGGGGGATTTGAAAAAGTCCCCCTTAAAATAATTTATTCAGACTTTCAATATAATTCAAGACATCATCTTTCCCGATTTCCTTTTCTGACGATGTGACGAAGATAGGAGGTAGCTCTTCCCATTCCTCTGAAAGTCTTTCCTTATAAATATTTACGTTACGATGAAGCTCGGATTCTTTTATCTTGTCTATTTTAGTGAAGATGATACCGAACGGCATCTGCAGTTCTCCAAGATGATTGATAAATTCAAGGTCGATTTTCTGCGGCTCGATGCGGCTGTCGACCAAGACGAACATACTGATGAGGTTCTTCCTGTTTGTGATATAATTGTCGAGCATCACTTTCCATGCTTCGCGATCTTTCTTCGAACGTTGTGCGAAACCATAACCCGGCAAATCGACGAGATACCATTCTTCGTTGATGAGGAAATGGTTTATCGTTATCGTCTTTCCTGGAGTCGATGAAGTCTTCGCGAGCTGTCTTTTGTTGGTCAGCATATTTATCAATGATGACTTTCCTACATTAGAACGGCCAATGAAAGCATATTCCGGCTTGTTGGCAGAAGGCAGTTTGTCAATCTTTGTATTACTCTGCAGAAATGTCGCTGTTCTTATTATCATTTTTTTAAGTTTAGAGTTTATGGTTTAGAGTTTAGAGCATTTGTGAAGTTTATAGTTTATTTATAGTTAAAAATCCAAAATTCCAAAATTCTAAAATTCTAAAATTCTAAAGTTCTTTAAGGTGTTCCGGTTTCTCGTTTTTGTCATATATAAGATGACGTTCTATCTTTTCCGGATATATGTCTTCTATGGTGATCAGGATCGCGGTTTCTTCTACGTTGCCGAAAGGAGCGTTGAGAGCTGTTCCGAACATCTTCATTGTGGCGGAAAGACTCATGTAGGCGTTGAACAGTGGTGGTATCATCGAACCTTTTTCACGCACGTATTGGCTCATGGTGCGGTAGCTGTTCTGATAGTTCTGTCCGTCTAAGCGGAGTTTCATTATCGCTCTTCTTGCTTTGATGTTGATTGCCTTGTCGGGATAAGGATATATCAAGTTGTCGTTGTCGGGGAAGAATTTCTTCATGAAGAACAGAATCATGTCGCGCAAGGCTTTGTCGAACTGCGGGTACATAGTCACCTTTCCGAAGAAATATTTTGCTGACGGGGTGTTAGTTAGCAAGGCGCCGAGTCCGTCCCAGAGATTGTCTAAGGTGAAGATGCTTTTTCTTACGTTGCCGGTCGACTGGTATTTAGGTTGTATGAACGAACGTCCGAGTTCGATGGTGTAGGGAAGATAATTATCGATGAACTCATCCGAATAGTAGAAGAGTTCTGAAGTAGGGGTGTCGACCTGACCGTTATTTTTTTTCTTCAGTTTATCGCAGTTGATGAAACGGTAGCCTCCGAGTATTTCCTTTTCTTTCGGGTCCCATACTATCAGTTGTTCGAAGTAAGCTTCGTCGCGTGTGTCGAACTCGTCTATGTCGATGCTTTTCCCTGTTCCGCCTCCCGATTCTCTGAACGCCCATTCGCGCAGACGTCCTATCTCACGCATGGTGTTGGGGGCGTTGTGCGCGTTGACGATATAAATCTCATTATGACCGAAATTGGTCTTCCTGACAAAACGTTCTTCCGTTAATTCTTTTATGATGTCTTCCGTAGGTACGGCGTCGATGATTTTTTCCATAATATTTATATTGTGTGGTATTATATTGTGTAGTTTTTTTCAGGGTCGAACTCTTGCTCACAGTTTCCTGGAAGGTTATAAGAGAAGTTCCTGAGTTTCATAGCCCATTCGCTGTCTGTATATCTGTTGTCGAAAGTCTGCCAAGGAATTGGTTTTCCGAAAGAAATGGTAAGTGTCTTGTTTTTCTGTTTGTAGAATTCGTTGACTAAGAACAACATCTCGATGTTGACTTTGATGCCGAGTCTCTTGCGTATGTTGGAGAGGTTGTAGAAGAAGTCGCTGTTTCTTCCGGAGATATGCGTCGGTATTATGTCGCGGTGATATGTCTTGGCTTTTGTGATGAAAGTCTTCTTCCACTCGAGGTCGATTATCTTGCCTTTTTGTTTTCTTGAACATAATCCGAAAGGATAGTAACATATCGTCCTCTCGCCGGCGAAAGTCTCGTTGAAGATCTTGATGTTGTCGGCGTTGCTGCCTAATTTGTTGACGGGGATGAAAAGCGGTCGCAGGTTAGGAACGAAGAGCAGGAAGTCGTTGACTGGAGTTATGACATCCGGTCTGATCTTGCCGACAGTGTCGATGAGCGCGATGCCGTCTAACCCTCCGATAGGATGGTTCGCCGCTACGATATAACGTCCCTCTTCCTTGATGTGTTCTAATCCTTCCGCGACGACGGTGGTGTTGAACTCCTTCATTGTCTCAGTCACAAAAGGTAATCCCGACATGCCGTCAGCTCTCAATAAAAGGCCGTTTATATCGTCTTGATGTAAAATCTTCTTTAAATATCTGAAAACAAAACCTGGAAGTTTGTTGGCGAGTTTTGGAAGTTTCTGCTTGAAAATCTTCTCTATATCTATCTGTAAAGTCTCTTTTCCACTCATCATACCTTAATTTGATGCATAAATCATAATGCATAATTCATAATTATTGCAAAGATAATTAAATATTGGTACGAAAGATATTTTTGTTGGAATCTTTTTTCAACACATGATTAAGGTGACTTTTATAGATTACTTTGTGGATAATTGGTGGAATTCCTATTAAATACAATACTTTTGATGTCTGTTGAAAACTTTTTGAAAAAAAAATAGAGAAAAGTGGTTGAAAGTGGGAAAAAATGCACTAATTTTACAAGTTGAAAATTAGATTTTGAAATGAATTATCCGATAGGCGAATATTATTGTAAATTAGATAGTAAAGGACGACTTCTGCTTCCGAGTAGTTTCAAGGAGCAGTTGGGGGATGCCGTAGAGGAGGGTTTTGTGCTTCGTCCGAGTCTTTTCGGAGGTTGTCTTGAGCTTTTCGGGATGAAAGACTGGCGTGCGATGCAGGATAAGCTCGGCAAACTTAATCCTTTCAAAGCTGAGAATCTTATGCTGATTCGTCGTTTCAACGCTGGTGCCCGCATGGTTAAGCTCGACGCTAACGGTCGTCTCCAGATTCCAAAAGATCTGATAGAGAAGACTAATCTCGTGAAAGAGGTGGTGATGACATCGGTGATTGACAGAATGCAGATCTGGGATCGCTCTCTGAAAGAGATAGAGGATTCTAAGATCAGCGAGAAGGAATTGGCGGAAATGCTTACCGCGAAATTGGGTGACTTGGATTTTATTGGTTAACATAATAAATAATAGTAGAGATGTATCATATTCCAGTTTTATTGAATGAGAGCGTTAACGCTTTGAATATTAAGCCTGATGGTATATATGTCGACGTTACATTCGGCGGCGGAGGCCATTCCCGTCGTATTCTGGAGTGTCTCGGTGAGAACGGTCGTCTCTATGCTTTCGACCAAGACGAGGACGCCGCGAAAAACGTCATCGATGATAGACGCTTCACTTTCATACAACAGAATTTCCGTTATATGAAAAACTTCCTCCAGCTTTATTGCGGCGGAAAAGTTGACGGCATCCTTGCCGACTTGGGCGTGTCGTCATATCAATTCGATACTCCGGAAAAAGGATTCTCAATACGTTATAACGGTCGCCTCGATATGAGGATGAATAAGAACGCCGCCGTCGATGCTGCTAATATAGTCAATACATACGATGTCACGACGTTGGCATCGGTGTTGTCGCGCTACGGAGAACTCAGGAACGCTATGGCTATCGCCGATGCTGTCGCGATGGCGAGAGAAGTGAAACCTATAGAGACAACCGACGAACTCAAGGAGGCTGTGGCTCGATTCCTGCCGAGAGGATCCGAAAATAAAGTGCTCGCACAGATATTCCAAGCCCTCAGAATAGAAGTCAATGAGGAAATGAAAGTGTTAGAATTATTTCTCGGTCAATGCGCAGATGTCCTTAATCCAGGCGGACGACTTGTGGTGCTTTCGTATCACTCGTTAGAAGACAGACTCGTCAAGAATTTCATGAAGACAGGTAACGCCGACGGTAATCTCGAGAAAGATTTCTTCGGCAACCAGCTTACACCTTATAAATTATTGTCAAGTAAACCTATAGCGCCTTCCGATGACGAGATTCAGATTAACAACAGGGCGAGAAGCGCAAAACTCAGAGTGGCGGAAAGGAGGTCCCAATGAAAAACAATGGGGTTAACAAGGCTGGTAAGGTCATCTCCGATGTCTTGGGCGGGACAATGTTTTCCAAAGACAACTTCGTCTCGTTGTTTCCTTTCTTTTTCTATGTCGTAGGACTGTTGATGCTTTACATCACAAACGTCTATATAGCTGAAGACGTGAGCCGTGATATCGACAAATTAAATCGAGAGGCTGAGAACCTTCACGTGGAATATGTGTATCTCGACTCGGAGATAACACGTATCACAAAACAATCTAACTTAGCTGTGATGTTGAAAGATAAAGGAATCAAAGAATCGGTGGAGCCGTTGAGAAAGATAGTGGTAGAGGAAGGAGGCAGAGATGAATAAGATAAAGGAATTGCTCCAACGTCTCGTAGATTTGTTACGTACCGATCCCAAGACGGATATTCTGTGGAGGGTGTATTTAGTTTATTCGATAATAGTCGTCGTAGGACTTCTGATAGTCGGAAAGATAATATATATACAAGTCAAGGAAGGTGATGAACTTCTCAAGATGGCGGAGGAGAGAGAGATTCGTTTCAGAAAAGAAATGGCGCATAGAGGCAATGTCGTCTCAAAGAACGGAACGCTCTTGGCGACTTCGGTTCCGGTCTACAGCATTTATTTCGATCCTATGGCGGTGAAAGAAGAGCTTTTTAAGAAAGATGTGGATAAACTCGCCGACAGCCTCAGCCGTATGCTTAAAGATAAATCGAGATCACAATATGCAAGTTATCTTAAGAAAATGCGTTCGCAAGGAAGACGATATGTTAAGATAGCTAACAAGGTTACGATGGACAAATATAAGAGGATGTGTAATTTCCCTATCTTCAGGGAAGGAAAATATAGAGGCGGATTCATAGTGGAGAGGACGTACGTGAGGACCTTGCCATACGGCGAATTGGCAGCGAGAACTATAGGTTATACCCTCGAAAATGAATCGGACAGCATATATGTGGGACTCGAAGGTGCGTATGACGATTATCTTAAAGGTACAGAAGGCGTGCAGTTAGTCAGACGAATCAACAACAATTTCTGGATGCCTATACCTGATCCCGGAAACGCCGATCCTGTCAACGGTGATGATATTTATACTTCTATCGATATTGAGATACAGGACGTGGCGGAAAACGCTCTCGAAAGATGCCTCGCCGAAAATAAGGCTATGCAAGGTTGCGTGATCATGATGGACGTCAAGTCGGGTTTCGTGGAAGTAATGGCGTCACTGCGGTATAACGAGAAAAAATCCAAATATGAAGAGTCGTATAACTTCGCTCTGCGTCATAACGTGGAACCAGGCTCTACTTTCAAAGCTGTTACCATGCTGACACTTTTAGAAAATGATCCTAATCTGAGCATCGACGACAAGTTACATTTAGGTACTAAAGACTTTAAGATGTTCTACGGAAGAAAGTTGCAGGATTCACATCTCGTAACAGATGAGAATGGATATACGACGATACGCAACGCCTTCGAACAATCGTCGAATATAGCTTTCGCTACATTGGTAGACGAAACTTTTAAATCTGATCCCGACAGGTTCATTGACCTTATATATAGTACCAAGATAAATGAGCCTTTGAATCTTGATATTCAGGGTGCGGCTAATCCGTATATAAAGAATACTAAAGATAAATTCTGGTCGAAGCTATCACTGCCTTGGATGTCGATAGGTTATGAGGTGCTGCTTACGCCAATGCAGATACTTACATACTATAACGCTATAGCTAATGACGGTGTCATGGTAAAACCTCAGTTCGTGAAGGAAATACGTCATAACAATGAGGTGGTAAAGACTTTCGATACCATAGTCATTAACGAAAGTATAGCGTCGCCGAGAACGATTGCTAACTTACAGGAACTTCTCAAAGGCGTAGTTGAAAATGGTACTGCCAAGAACCTTAAGAAATTAGGATTCTCTGTCGCTGGTAAGACAGGTACGGCGCAAATATCACAGGGCGGAGCGTATAATAAGAAAAACTATACTGCTACATTCGTGGGATATTTCCCTGCCGATGAACCTAAATATTCTTGTATCATCGTAATCAGCGACCCGAGTGCGGGAAGATATTATGGTAGTTCGGTATCAGCTCCGGTGTTTAAGGAATTATCTGAAAAGGTATATGCCACACGTCTCGGGCTTATCAACGAGGAAGAGGAGTACCAGGCCGACTGCAAGTCTTTCACGAAACCTTCAATGGTGTCGTACGACGACTTCGTGAATTATTGCACCCAAGAAGATATTTCTTTCGTAGATGATGTAGATACCGCGGAATGGGTGAAGGTTAATATCACAGATGATGTTACATATATTAATAAGGTGGACATAGATGAGAACAAGGTTCCCGACGTGAAAGGAATGAATGTCACCGATGCGGTATGTCTCCTGGAGAGTATGGGATGGAAGGTCACTTTTGGAGGATATGGAAAGGTGAAGACGCAATCGGTAAAACCTAATACAGAACTTAAAAAAGGAAGTGTTATAAATTTAACCTTAAGTGCAAAATGAGAAAAATCAACGACATATTAAAACAATGTGCTGTCATCGAAGTGATCGGAGATAATGATCGTCTCGTTTCAGGACTCGCTTTCGATTCGAGAAAATGTACCGACGGTATGGCGTTCTTTGCGATAAGAGGAACTCAAGTAGATGGACACGACTTCATCGATAAGGTGGTGGAACAAGGAACGAAAGTGATAGTGTGTGAACATATCCCGAGCGTTATGGCAGATGATGTTACTTATTATGTGGTTGATGATACCGCGAAATCTTTGGGTTATGCAGCATCGGAATTTTATGGAAGACCGTCAGAGAAGTTACGCCTTGTAGGTGTGACGGGAACTAACGGCAAGACAACGATAGCCACTCTGCTGTACCGACTATTCTTCAATGCGGGTTATCCTTGCGGATTGCTTTCCACGATAGAGAATAGAATCAACGACATCGTGATACCGTCAACTCATACCACAGGCGACCAGTTGCAGATCAATGAGATGCTGAGCCGTATGGTGGAGGCGGGTTGTGAATATGCTTTCATGGAGGTTAGCTCTCATGCCGTTGACCAAGATAGAATCGCCGGACTTAGATTCGAGGGCGGGATATTTACAAACCTCACCCACGACCATCTCGACTATCATAAGACAGTGGCTGCTTATCGTGACGCCAAAAAGAAATTCTTCGATAACCTTCCGGCTAAGGCGTTCGCACTTACTAATCTTGACGATAAGAATGGAATGGTGATGCTTCAGAATACCAAGGCGATGAAGAAAACATATTCGTTGAGAACTGACGCCGATTTCAAAGGTATCGTTATGGAAAGCTATTTCGATGGCATGGAGATGAAGGTCAATGGTAGAAACATATCCACATTGTTGGTAGGACGTTTCAACGCAAGTAACTTGTTAGCTATCTACGGTGCGGCTTCCTTGTTGGGTATGGATGATGACGATTTGTTAAAGGAGATCAGCAGGCTGCAAAGTGCTTCGGGACGTTTTCAGATGGTACATTCAAAATCGGGTGTCGTCGGCATCGTCGATTATGCGCACACTCCTGACGCGTTGAAAAATGTACTCGATACTATCAATGATATAAGGACGCATAATGAGACTCTCATCACGGTGGCGGGAGCAGGAGGTAACAGAGACGCAGCTAAACGTCCGGAGATGGCGGAGGCGGCCGTGACAAGAAGCGACAGACTCATTATAACAAGCGACAACCCTCGTAACGAAGACCCTGATGAGATAATAAGACAGATGCGCTCGGGAGTGGGCGGGGAACATTACAATAAGGTGTTGTGCATAACCGATAGGAGAGAGGCGATAAGAACCGCGGTGGCTCTCTCCAAAAAAGGCGATATCATACTCGTGGCGGGAAAAGGTCACGAAAACTACCAGGAAATAAAAGGAGTGAAATATCATTTCGATGACGTCGAAGAATTATCAAAGGCATTAAACGAAAAATAATTTAATATAATGTTATACTATTTATTCGAATATTTGGAAAATTGCTGCAATGTGCCGGGAGCCGGAATGTTTAACTATGTCACTTTCCGAGCCATCTTCGCTATCATTGCATCGCTGCTCATATCAGTATGGTTCGGCGAATATTTTATCAAGTTCCTGAAAAGACACCAGATCTCAGAGACGCAGCGTGACGAGGCGACCGACCCGTTCAACACACAGAAAAAAGGCGTGCCTACCATGGGAGGAATCATAATCATTGTCGCTATATTGGTGCCATGCCTCCTTATCGGGAAAATAAAAAATGTCTACATGATTCTGATGTTGGTCACGACGGTAATACTCGGGATCGTTGGATTCGCCGACGATTATATCAAGACATTTAAGAAAAATAAAGAAGGATTGAACGGATGGTATAAGGTGTTCGCACAGGTGCTTCTTGGTCTTATAGTAGGACTGACGCTGAGGTTCAGTCCTGAAGTGGTGATGAACGAAACCGTCGACATTGAGATAGAAAACAATAAGGAGGTGGTGGTGAAGTCGCCTGATGTCAAGTCGACACGTACTACAATACCTTTCGTGAAGAACAATAACTTGAACTACGCCGATTTGTTCAATTTTCTCGGGGAACCATACAAATATTGGGCGGGTTGGATCTTCTTCGTTCTGATAACGATATTCGTGGTGACAGCGGTGTCTAACGGTTCTAATCTCAATGACGGCATGGATGGTATGGCGGCTGGCAACTCGGCGATAATGGGTGTGGCGTTGGCTGTGTTAGCCTACGTTTCCAGTCACGTCGTGATGGCGGATTATCTTAACATCATGTTTATTCCAGGCAGCGAGGAAGTAGTGGTTTTCCTCTGTGCTTTCGTGGGCGCGTTGATAGGATTCCTGTGGTATAACTCATATCCCGCACAGATATTCATGGGCGATACAGGCAGCCTTACAATAGGCGGTATCATCGCGGTGGCTGCGGTCATCATGCATAAGGAACTTCTCATACCTATCATTTGCGGAGTGTTCCTCTGGGAAAGTGTCTCGGTAATCTTGCAGAAATTCTATTATAAGTTAGGAAAGAGAAAAGGTGTGCACCAACGTCTCTGGAAGAGAACTCCTGTTCATGACCATTACAGGACATCTTTAGCTTTGGTGGAGAAAAATGACCCTGGATGTAAGGTGGTCTTCAAAGGCTCGTCACGTCTGTATCATGAATCGAAGATAACATTCCGCTTCTGGATTATAAGTATAATTTTGGCGGCATTCGCAATATTGACATTGAAAATCAGATAATAGAAAAATAATAATATAACTCAAAAATCATTTTGTTATGACATTGGAACAATTGGCAAGACAGGGAAGAAGGACGGCATCGATGACTACGGCGGCTACAATAACATCGAAGACAAGCCAGATAAGAAAGGAAAGCATCAAACAGGCTTTCTGCGATTTCGATAGCGTGAGATACAGATATGAATATGTCGACACCGTTGATGGCGTCAACTATTATGACGACTCCGGAGCATCATCAAATGAGGCTGCTTGGTTCTCGTTTGACAATCTGCGTCAGGATGTGATATGGATTACATATTCCGACAATGTAGACGCTGACGACCTTATGCCTCAGGTGAGAAAGTATGTGAAGGCGATAGTGTGCATAGGTAAAAATGCCGAGAAGTTCCATTACTTGTTTGACGATGTCGTCGGTGGTAAGATATATAAATGCTCTAATATTACCGAAGCGGTAAAGCTGTCACATTCGTTGGCAAAAGATTGTAATAATGTGATGTTTACTCCTTCTGTCAAGGTGAGAGACAATTTCTCCTCATATTCAGAAAGAGGCGATTATTTCAAACAATGTGTCCAATCTTTAAAATGATAATGTAAGATGAGATTGTTTAATAAGTTGTTTCAAGGTGATAGGGTGATATGGATGGTCGCTCTTATGTTGGCGTTCATCTCGCTCTTAGCTGTATATAGTGCGACGGGTACATACGCTAATTCAAAATATGACGGTAATAATGCGTTTGTGCTGTTAAGTCACGCCGTAAGATTATCGCTCGGACTTGTTGTGCTTTATGCGATACATCTTGTCAAATATACTTATTACTCCCGGATCTTTCAATTGGCATTCTGGGTGTCGATACCGTTATTGGTGTATACCATGTTTTTCGGTGCCGACCTTAATGACGCACAACGAGTGGTAAACCTCTTCGGTGTTTCATTTCAAAGTAGCGACTTGGCGAAGATCGCTCTCATAGGCTATCTTGCCAGAGAACTGACGATAAGACAAGACGATATCAAAGATTTTAAAAACGCCTTTGTGCCGCTGATGCTTCCGGTGCTCGTGGTGACGGGACTTATATTTCCGGAGAACTTCTCGACGGCAGCCATATTATTCGCCAGTTGCATGGTGCTCCTCTTCGTAGGAAGAATAAATTTCAAGTATCTGATGATTTTCTTTATGATAGCCTTGTTCGCGATGAGTATGTATATATTGATAGTGCTCAACGATAAGGATGGTGATAACGGTCGTGTCGGGACATGGGAGAGACGTATCGAGAGTTTCTTCAGGTCGGACGAAGACCTCACCGATGAAGAGAGAGCCGAACTTGAGAACAAAGAGGACTTCCAGGAGATACAGGCTAAGATAGCTATCGCGGGTGGAGGACTTTGGGGTAAGATGCCTGGAAATAGTACGCAACGTAATTTCCTGCCGCATCCTTATTCCGACTTTATCTTCGCTATCATCGTTGAGGAATACGGACTTATAGGAGGTGCCTTCGTGGTGTTACTATATCTTATATTGTTCTTCAGGGCGATTAAGATAACGACGGAGATACCGCAATCGTTCGGCGGTTTCCTCGCGTTCGGCTTGTCGTTCATGTTGGTGATGCAGGCTATGATTAATATGGGCGTCGCAGTAGGTATCCTGCCTGTCACGGGACAACCGCTCCCGTTGGTAAGTATGGGAGGAACGTCGCTGATGTTTACAGGATGCGCATTCGGAATGATATTGAGTGTTTCAAAAGAAGTTAAAAATAAATCAAAAAGAAATGAACCAGAAACAACCGAAGATAATAATTAGCGGCGGTGGAACAGGAGGTCATATCTTCCCCGCTATAGCAATAGCCGACGCTCTGAAGAGACGTTATCCTCATGCGGAGATACTCTTCATCGGTGCGAAAAACAGAATGGAAATGGATAGGGTGCCTAAGGCTGGTTATCCTATCGAAGGATTGTGGATCAGCGGATTCAAACGTGAGTTCTCACTCGATAACCTCAGCTTCCCGTTCAAACTTATCAGCAGCATGGTTAAAGCCAAGAGAATCATCAAGAGGTTTAAACCAGATGTAGTGATAGGCGTCGGCGGTTTCGCCAGCGGCCCGACCATGAAAACAGCGGCGTCGTTGCGAATCCCAATCGTGATACAGGAACAGAACTCATATCCAGGAATAACAAATAAAATTGTAGCTAATAAGGCGACTAAGATCTGTGTTGCGTACGACAATATGGATAAATGGTTCCCGGCTGATAGAATAGTCCTTACCGGTAACCCGCTAAGAAATAATATAAAACCTCTTGACGACAAAAAAGACGAAAGCCTCAGATTCTTTAACCTCGATCCAGAGAAGAAAACTATTCTCCTCGTGGGTGGTAGCCAGGGCGCTCTCGGAATCAATAAAGGAATCTCCGCTCAGATAGAGACTTTTAAGGATAACGATTACCAGATGATCTGGCAGACCGGCAAGTTCTATTATGAACAGGCTGTTGAAGAGGTGAAGAGACACGGACTTGGTGACAGGATAAAATGCACGGTGTTCATCGAAAGGATGGACTTGGCGTATGCAGCTGCCGATGTCGTGATTTCTCGTGCAGGAGCGATGTCGATATCCGAACTTTCACTGTTGCATAAGGCTGTGGTTTTCGTACCGTTGCCGACTGCCGCTGAAGATCATCAGACTAAAAACGCAATGCGGTTGGTGGAAGCCGACGCGGCTCTTATGGTGAAAAATGACGAGACTCAGAAAGAACTGCTACCTGTCGTATTCGCTCTTATGGAGAATGAAGATAAGATGAAGGAGATGAGAAACAAGATAGAATACTTCGCCAAACCTGATGCAGCAGAAGATATAGTAGATCAAATAGAAATAATTCTTAATAATAATTAATATCTGACATAATGAATAAGACGAGTAATATCTATTTTCTTGGAATCGGCGGCATTGGCATGAGCGCATTGGCCCGATATTTCCATAAAAAAGGAAATATAGTCTCAGGTTATGACAAAACACCGTCGCCTCTTACTGCGAAATTGGAGGAGGAAGGGATTCTTATTCATTATGAAGATAACCCTGAACTCATACCGGATAATGTAGATCTCGTGATACTTACGCCGGCAATACCGAGAGATTCGTTGGAACTTGAATTCCTACGAAATAAAAATGTCAGGATAATAAAACGTGCCGAGGTGCTCGGTGAAATATCGCGTCATTGTAAAAGCGTAGCCGTTGGCGGAACTCACGGTAAGACGACGGTGACAGCGTTGACGACACATCTTCTTAATTTCGCTGGTAAGAGAATGTCGGCATTCGTAGGTGGTATCGCTAAGAATATCAACAGTAATGTTATAATAGGTGATGAGAATGACGAGATCGTGGTGATGGAAGCTGATGAATTCGACCGCTCATTTCTCCAACTGACACCTTATATAAGCATAGTGACATCAATAGATGCCGACCATCTCGATATTTACGGAGACGAACAGCAACTCGTCGAGGCGTTCTGTCAGTTCGCTGATAAAACAATGGATGACGGCGTGGTGATTCATAGCGAATATGTAGAGCTTAAGACCGAGCGTAAAAGTCTTACATACGGATTCGATGACGCGGACGTGTTGGCTAAAGACGTAAGGATTGAAGATTCTTTGACAAAATTCTCTGTCGTCACCAAAGAAGGATTATGCTTAGGCGATTACGAGATGCAACTCTATGGCCGTCATAACGTGATGAATGCTTTGGCGGCAATAACGGCTTGTATGCGATTGTCTGTGAATCTGTCGGTGATAAGAGAAGGACTTGCTACGTTTAAAGGAGTTCAACGTCGTTTCGATATAAGATATAAAGACGATAAGGTTTGCTATATCGACGATTATGCGCATCATCCGGAAGAGATTCTCGCTACATTGAAAGCTGTGCGTAACCTGTTCCCTGATAAGGAACTGACCTTGGTGTTCCAACCGCATCTCTATACCAGAACGCGCGATTTCATGAATGAATTTGCCGAGACATTATCGCTCGCCGACAGACTTCTTCTCATGGAGATATATCCAGCTCGCGAAAAAGCGATACCGGGAATTACGTCATCGGCATTGCTCGAAAAAATTATGTGTAAAGAAAAACAGATCTGTCAGAAAGAAGAACTCCTTGATGTCTTAAAAAATATTAAGCCAGAACTTATCGTCACAATGGGAGCTGGCGACATCGACAGATTCGTACCTCAAATCGAAACATTATTGAAATCATGAAGAAGATTCTTAACATATTATTGCTCACATTGACACTCTCCGCCATGGTCGCATTAGGAGTGTATTTCGCATACGATTATTTTCATGATAATCTTAAAGGTCTGAACCTGACAATAAAAAGAAATGTAGATAAAGGCTTCATAGATTACGAAGAGACGTATGATGTAGTGATGAATATTTGTGATACGGCTAATAATACCCAAATCAATACAATACCTCTTGACTCTGTCGTTACGACCTTAAACGCGATTCCGTGGGTCGTCGGCGTGGAAGCGAATATAAATCTCCAGACTTATATGGATGTTGAGATTGTGGAGTGCGAGCCGATAGTGCGTATATACAATAAAAGCGGTAAGTCGGTTTATTTAGATGAGGAAGGTAATATCTTCCCGACGAGACAAAATTATACGCCGCATCTTTTGGTAGGAAGCGGTAACGTAAATTTCTCCGTCAATGACCTCGGTAATGTCAATGACTCCATCTATAGAGAGACGGAACTCCCTGATCTTTTTAAGGTGATGAAGGAAATCGTAAAGGATGAATATGCAAGTAAACGTGTAAGACAAGTGTTTGTCGACAAAAAGAAAAATTATATTTTTTCCTTGAATAGCACGGATATTATTGTTATCTTTGGCGATGTTAATAATATTAAAGAAAAATTGTCTAAGATGCGGCATTTTTTTGATAAAATGCAAGGCAATCCGGAATTAGACAATTATAAAGAAATTAACTTAAATTATTTTAACCAAGTAGTTTGTACCAAAAAAAATAAGAAATAAAAATGAGTGATCCTGTTTATATAGTCGGACTTGATATCGGAACTACAAAAATTGCCTGTATAGTAGGCGAGAAGATGCCCAACGGCAAAATAGAAATCCGTGGATACGGAAAGACGGAATCAACTGGTGTGAAAAGAGGCATGGTTGTTAACATCGAAGAGACTGTCGATGCGATTAGGAATGCCGTTGCGCAAGCGTCCGAACAATCTAAGGTAGATATTAAGAGTGTTAACGTAGGTATTGCAGGTCATCATATTAAAAGCCTTCAGCATAGAGGGACTTTGATTCGTGAGAACGCCGACCTCGAGATTTCCGACCAGGAACTTGATAAGCTACGCCTCGATATGTTCAAGATCCGCACTGCTCCTGGAGAAGAGATCGTCAATGTCATACCTCAGGAATATTATGTGGATGGAGAACCAGTAGGCAGCCGTCGCCCGAAAGGAATGCTCGGTAATAAGTTGGAAGCTAACTTCCATGTTATTGTAGGACAGACCTCCGCCGTTAAGAATATCTGCAAATGTATAGAACACGCAGGTCTCGAGATGGAGAACATGATATTGGAACCAATAGCGTCGGCAGCATCGGTGCTCGGCGAGGACGAAAAGGAAGCTGGCGTTGCTATAGTCGACATCGGCGGTGGTACAACAGATATCGCTGTGTTCTATGATTCAATAATTTATCATACGGCTGTCATACCTCTCGGTGGTAATATAATAACAGAAGACATCCGTCAGGGCTGCTCGATCATAAGAAAACACGCCGAAGAGATCAAGGTTAAATTCGGTTCCGCTGTGGCAAGCGAAAACAGCGACGATGAAGTGGTCTCGATACCAGGTATCAGAGGTCGCGACCCTAAGGAAATATCATTCAAAAATTTGGCAGGTATAATACAAGCTCGTCTCGAAGAGATATTCGACTTCGTGAACTCCGAGATACAAAAAGTCAACGCCGAAAATAAACTTATCGCGGGAATAGTGCTTACTGGTGGAGGCTCGATGATGAAACATATACGCCAACTCGCCGAGTTCAAGACGGGTATGGAGGTGCGTCTCGGCTATCCTAATGAATATCTGTCTAATGAAACTTCAGAAGATCTCGCCTGCCCGATGTATTCTACAGGTATAGGACTCGTGATTGAAGGTATAGCAAAATATGAAAACGACAAACTTAGAGGCAAACTGTCAGATACCGCTAAGAATGAAAGACGTGTAAAACAAGAAGAACTCATAATAGAAGAACCTGAACAGCATCAAGTGACTGAAAAACCTAAAGTTAAAGAACCTAAAGAAAACAGAGATCTTTTAAAAGGAATAGTGACGACATTTTCGAAATTCTTTAAATCGGAAAACTTAGATAAAGACATAACAGAATAAATAAAAACACTGACATGACAGATTTGATTAAATTCGACCCTATGGAAGAAATGCCTAACATTATTAAAGTTATAGGTGTTGGCGGCGGTGGCAGTAATGCGGTTACTCATATGTTTACCGAAGGTATTCAGGGTGTCGATTTTATACTTTGTAATACAGACCACCAGGCATTGGTGAAAAGTCCTGTCGCTATGAAGGTACATCTCGGTAAACGACTTCTCGGCGCAGGTAACATGCCTGAGGTAGGTCGCCAGGCAGCTATGGAAACTACCGATGAATTGACGGAACTGTTGAGCAAAGATACCAAAATGGTGTTCGTGACAGCAGGTATGGGCGGCGGTACAGGAACCGGAGCGGCTCCCGTAGTGGCTTCAATAGCAAAAGAACTCGGTATCCTTACCGTCGGAATAGTGACCCTTCCTTTTAGCTTCGAAGGTAAACGTCGTCAGCAGCAAGCTATGGATGGAATAAACGAACTCCGTAAACATGTCGACTCTCTCCTCGTCATAAGTAACGATAAACTGCGTCAGGAACACGGTGATATGAAACTCGCTCAAGCATTTAAAAAAGCCGACGACGTGCTCAAGACAGCAGCAAAGGGTATTGCCGAAATCATCACAGTGACAGGTTATGTCAACGTCGACTTCCAAGATGTCAATACTGTGATGCGTAACAGCGGTAAGGCTATTATGGGCTCAGGCTATGCAGAAGGCGACGGAAGAGCAAGAAAAGCGGTTGAGGATGCGGTACACTCACCGCTGCTCGATGACTCCGACATCCGCGGCGCAAAAAATATCCTTATATATATTACCTCAGGAACCGATGAGGTCTCTCTTGACGAAGTGACGGAAATAACGGAATATGTACAAGAAGCGACAGGAAACTGCTCCGAAGTTATATGGGGAAATGGTGAAGATATGACTTTGGGTAATGGCCTTAACGTAACGCTCATAGCAACAGGCTTCGACCACGACGCTTACGAATATCGTGGAGAAGACACTCAGATGAAAAAGGTACACCAGGCTTTTGAAGATGCTGTCGGAACAAAGAACGATAAAGAAAACACAAGACATGTAGCACCACAGCCTCAACCGGAACCTCAACCCGAACAGATCTCTGTGATAAATAGAAAAACAGAAGAAGAGAAACCTGCCGAGGATAAAGAAAATAAAAAGATTCACACACTCTATAATGTGGAAGTTTCAAACACTGAAACGGAAGACGATTATAGACCACAACATAATGACGGAATAACAACTCATCGTGTAGAAACTGAAAGAAAAATAGATACGGCAACACAGACTTCAAGAGTATATCATAATCCGTTCAATAATAATGACGATGATGAAGATTTAGGCGGTGTCAAGACTTACGTGAGAGATGCCGCTGATACGCAGACAATAGTGAAGCATGAAGTAAAAAAAGATCAGCAGAATCAGCTGTCGCAAAAGGAAATACTTCGTCGTCAAAGACTGACATCGTTAAATAATTTTACAATGTCGGATATTGAACGTCTCGAAAGTCAACCTGCATATATGCGTAGAGGAGTGAGCGTCAATGACGATAATGAACAGGAATTGTCAACGTATTCTTTCAATAAAGGTAAAGGCATTAGCGAAAATAATTCTTTCCTGCACGATAACGTGGATTGACCTTGTTTTAATTCTGAAAAGTAAGTAAGACGTATCAATTACACCAAGATAATAAACTATGTGTAATTGATACGTTTTTTATTAAACATTTGTTAATGATTGTTGTTTTATGTTAAAAACAATTAACATGAAAACAACGATATTATCAATAGCTCCGGAATTGTATTCAACCAAAATCGCTATAAGTGAAAATGAGAAAATTATCTATGAATCAAAGATAATCCATGCTCCCGACGAACTTATCTTATGTGAAAATACTATGGAACAGATGCCGCTGCGTCGCGACGCTATCATGTCTCATCTTAGAAAAGATAATGTCGACATCAAATCCATACAATATATTACTGCTGAAGGTGGCTTGCTAAGACCTTGTAAATCTGGTGTCTACACAATTGATAAGAAAATGGTCGGTGACCTGATAGAAGGTATCGCCGGTGATGATGTCATTAATTTGGGAGGACTTCTCGCCTTTACGATAGCGAATAACTTAGGAATTAGATCTTTGGTTGTTGACCCGCTTTCTGTTGATGAACGTTCTGAATTGGCGGCATTCTCTCCTCATATCTCACTTAAGAAAAAATCGCTGTTTCATGTCATGATTCATAAATATCTCTCAAGAAAATACGCTGAATCTCTTAATAAAAATTATGAAGATCTCAATCTGATATTCTGTCATGTCAGCGAAAGGTCAGTCTCCGTAGCAGCTCATAAGAAAGGTGAAGTAGTCGATGTCAATCAGGAATTTATGGGATGCGGACCGATGGGATTATGTGAGACAGGAACGTTGCCGTCTTCCGACATAGTAGATATGATATACAAGAAATGTTATTCTAAAAACGAAATCTTAAATCTTATTAATAAAGGTGCGGCGATGTCTTATTTAGGAACAGATTCTTTTGACGAAATAGCGGCGCATTATAAAGATAACAACAAGAAAACTAAAGCGTTCTTAGAAGCGATGGCTTACCAGATAGCTAAGGAAATAGCATCACATTATATAACATTAGAAGGTAAAATAGACGCTATAATTTTGTCGGGAAAAATATTCTCACTCAATCGATTTTTTAAGTATCTTTCCAAACGAATTGAAAGTCTCGCTAAGATAGAGTGCTATCCTAATGATTATACTTTTGAAGCGATGATTTACAATGTTTTACAAGTCGTTAGAGGTAAGATTGAACTTGGAAATTATAATTGAGGTAAAATTATTTTTATAAAAATATGAAAAGACTGTCGATATTTGTCTCGGGAGGAGGCACCAACTTACAAAGGATTGCGGAATATTTTTCTTCAAATCCGAATGTTGAAATCGTTAATGTGATATGTAATAATCCGAACGCTTACGCTATTGAAAGAGCTAAAAACCTTGGAATACCTTGCAAGCTTATCAACAGAGCTGAGTTTAAAAGTGAGGATTTTACAAAAGAGCTTCTAAATCAAAACATCGACCTTATTGTACTCGCAGGTTTCTTATGGCTCGTGCCAAAACATCTCATCGATGCTTTCCCTAATAAGATTATCAATATTCATCCGGCCTTGTTACCAAAATATGGCGGTAAAGGTTTTTATGGCGAACATGTCCATGAAGCTGTAGTAGCTGCTAAAGAGGAATATTCTGGCATCACGATTCATTATGTGAACGAACATTACGACAGCGGCGATATTATCTTCCAAGCTCAAGTCGCCTTAGAAGAAGGAGAGACGCCTGACAGCCTCGCGGCAAAGATTCATACTTTGGAATATAAACACTATCCGGAAGTTATTGAGAAATTGACAATTAACAGTTAACAATTGACAATTAACAATTGACAATTAACTGTAGTCTGTTGTCCGTTGACATTAAGGAGAAATATTTAAAAAAAATTATCAAATTTGATAATTTTTTGTTTATATTTGCACTGAATTGAAAATCGAAATTTAATGCGAATATTTACAAACAACGAAGCGATATTCGAGTTGCTGACTGTAGGGAAATCGCAGGATAAAAGATATAGATCATTACCGAAGAGTGCTGTTAATGGATTGCTTAAGGCTTATAACATAATGTTAAAAGTTGATAGAGTAGAAGATTTGTTTCAGCATAAAGGTTTGAATTATAAGCGACTTAAAGGTGACTTGCGAGAATATGAAAGTGTTAGATGCGACTCTAAATATAGGTTGCTATTTATAAGTAGTTTATTAGGAAACGATATGTTGATAACAGAAGTAGAACTTATTGAAATAACTAATCATTATGAAAAACTTTGACCTAAATAATATTACTCCTTTTAAGGCTATCCATGTAGGGGAATATATCAAAGATGAGTTGGAGGCAAGAAAGATGTCGCAGAAAGAACTGTCGTTGTTGACAGGAATAGCAGCTCCAATCTTAAACGATATTATAAAAAGCAAGAGAAATATTACAGCAGAACAATCGATTCTTATCGGTAGAGCTCTATGTATTGACGATGATTTTTTTTATGAGATACAGAAACAATATGACTTGGACAGAGCGCGTTTGTCTAAGAAAGTTATGAATCAAACATTATTATTAGAGAACAGAACTTTTAATCAATT
>SUWS01000086.1 GCA_015061365.1 Lentimicrobiaceae bacterium
AAACGCGCCTTGGAAGACGAAGAGAATCTTTCGAAAGCAGCTCAGAAAATAGTTAAAATGCGTCAAGAAAAGGAGGTTGCATCATGATTACTCCAATGACAAAACTGACGATGCTCATCTATCATCGCGACTACAACAAATTCCTCAACGACCTTCGCGACCACGGCGTAGTTCATGTTCATACTAAAAAACAGACACTGCAAGACGAGAACATGAAAGCTAAAATGTCGGAAGTGAAACATGTTAATAACGTGATGAAGATGTTGGATGTTTATAGACAACAGACAACGGACAACGGACAACAGACTTTGACAACAGAACTTCGTAATGAGGAGTTAATATCATTCATCGACAATAAATTTGCGGAGATTGAGAATATTCAACAAGAAATCATTTCTTTGCAAAAAGACGATAACGTATATGCTCAGTGGGGTAAGTTTCCAGAAGAGAGACTGAATCAAATCAGAGCAAACAACTGGGATGTACGTTTCTTTACAGTGCCAAGCAAGAAATATGACAACGCTTGGGAAGAAGAATTCAACGCTTTCTTAGTTAATGAAGTATCGGGATTTTCTTACTTCACGACATTCACTTCTAAAGATAAAGAAGTCAATATAGATGCAGAAACATTCCATTTCCCTGCAATGACGAAGTCGGAAATCGAGAATAAGATTGAAGAACTTAAAAGTGAGTTAAATGACATAAAGGCTTATCTCACTGATATTGCAGAAGAAGCTATCAATCGTCTTAATGAATATAAGCAGTCGGTCATCGATGATGCCAATTTCTATAAGGTAAGTGAAGCCGCTCAACGTTTGGCTGACGACAAGATCATGGCATTGGAAGGCTGGGTTCCTACTGAGATTGAGACAGCGACAATAGAATGGTTGAATAATGAAGACATCTATTTTGAGGCAAGTGAGCCTGAAAAGAATGTCGATAACCCACCGATAAAACTTAAGAACAGATTCTTTGCGAGACTATTCGAGATGATAGGTAATATGTATTCTATTCCAACTTATTGGGAATTGGACATGACACCATTCTTCGCACCATTCTTCGTCCTCTTTTTCGGATTCTGTATGGGCGACCTCGGATACGGTGCGTTGATATGCCTCGTAACCTTGGGTTTGATAATTAGCAAGAAATTACAACCTATGCAGAACGTCTTATGGTTAGGATTCTTCTTAGGGTTAGGAACAGTTGTCATGGGAACGATAAGCGGAACGTTCTTTGGAGTGCCGTTGTTAGATGTCGACATTCCTATCGTAAATAGGTTAAAGACGATAATGTTCAAACCTGATGGTTTATATTCAGCTTTTTACGTGTCATTAATCATAGGTGTGTTCCAGATATTGTTTGGAATGTGTCTTAAGATTATCAATCTTACGAAGATGCACGGTTTTGGTGCCGCATTATCTACCGTAGGCTGGGTGATTTTGCTTCTCGGAGGAATAGTGACATTTCTCTTAGATGGCATCGGAATCCCATTCTACGCCTGTATGATAATAGGTGCGATATTCATCTTCCTGTTAAACGGACCGATAAATTCTATCGCGGCTCCATTCAAGAACATAGGATCAGGATTATGGGATACTTATAATATGGCGACGGGACTTCTCGGCGATGTTCTTTCTTACATCAGATTGTTCGCCTTAGGATTGTCAGGTTCTATCTTAGGATTGGTCTTCAATGACTTAGCTATGAATATGAGTCCAGATATTCCTGTAGTGGGAACTATAGTGATGCTTCTGATCTTGATATTCGGTCACGCCATGAACATTGCGTTATCGGCATTGAGTGCTTTCGTTCACCCTATGCGTCTGACATTCGTAGAGTTCTATAAGAATTCAGGTTTCGTCGGTGGAGCAAAAGAATATGAACCATTTAGGAAAAATTGAAAATTGACAATTGAAAGTTAACAATTAACAATGTAGAGACGTATCAATTATACCTATAAGAATTAAAAATATGTAATTGCTGCGTCTTAAAGAAAAGAAAATTAACAAAATAAATAACAAATAAAATAAATTTAATTATGACAACAGCATTAATTTTAGCTTATGTAGGTATCGCTTTGATGATCGGATTATGCGGTATCGGTAGTGCACTCGGCGTAACGTATGGTGGCAACGCAACAGTAGGTGCGATGAAAAAAAATGACGAAGCTTTCGGTAATTACTTGGTTTTAAGTGCTATGCCTGGTACACAAGGTCTGTACGGATTCTTAGGATTCTTCTTGTTGCAAGGTAATTTGTCAGATGCCATCACTATGAATCAGGCATTGGCTATCTTCAGCTGCGGTTTGTTCCTCGGTGTTGTTGGCCTTATCTCAGCTATCCGCCAAGGTCAGCTTTGCGCTAACGGTATCACTGCTATCGGTAACGGTCACGATGTGTTCGGTAAGACATTGATCTTGGCTGCTTTCCCTGAACTTTACGCTATCATCGCAGTGGCAGCGACATTCTTGATCTCAGCAGCTATTTAAAACTGAAGACTTGAAAAACTGATAATCTGAAAATTTTCGTATTATCACTGTTTCAGATTCTCAGATTAAAAAACATCGGCGAGTGGAAATCTAATTCTGCTCGCCGTTTTTATTTGGATTTTGTAAACCTAATTCAATATCATTGTTTGTTGATGTAATCTAAGATTTGCTCTGCATGAATCTTCGTCTTTATCTCTTTTGGAGTGAATATCTTCTCGATGATACCATCTTCATTAACGAGATATGTTGTTCTTAATGTGCCGATAGTTCTGCGACCGCAAGCCACTTTCTCTCCCCAGCAACCTAATTGTTGGAGTAGGGTAGTGTCGGTGTCGGCTATGAGTGGAAACTCCAATCCTTGTGCGTCGGCGAATTTCTTCTGTAGCTCTTTCTTGTCTTTGCTTACCCCAATGATGGAATAGCCAGCCGCTTCCAACTCGGCTTTATGTGCTTGAAGCGAGCAGGCTTCCGCTGTGCAACCGCTTGTGTTAGCCTTAGGATAACTGTAAAGAACAATCTTCTTTCCTCTGTAATCGCTGCTTTTTATTTCGTTACCATCTTGGTCTATGCCTAAAACTTCTGGTATTCTGTCTCCTGTATTCATGTTAATTTATTTTAAGGTGTTTTTATAATTATTAGATATGATTTCTGTTAAATTTTAAAGATTATACTATCATTCTTTAATAAATTTCTTTGTAACACTTCCGTTTGCTGTATAAACTTCAACGAAATAAACACCGCTCCTATAATCCGAAACGTTGATCTCAATCTCATCAGAATATGGTGCGGACGTGGCATGCCGTGTCCCTGCAATAATTTCTTCAACCAACATTCCTAATGTGTTGTAGACTCTAACCGTTGACTGTTGACTGTTGTCTGTTGACACTTTCACAAAGTCTCTCGCTGGATTAGGATAAATTTCGAATTGTTCGTCATTAAGTTCAACAACATCGACTCCGCCTTGATATTCGTATGCACCAATATCGACTTTCCCTTGACCGATACGCCATCCGTAATTGATGTCGAACTCGGGGAGATTCAAAGCTGAATTGTCGCCAGCATTTATTAAAGGAGATTCAACTAAAAGTTCATAGTCGTTCTCGTCAGGGTTCTTGAACATGGGATATTGTTTGTTGTCGGTGCCGTTGTTGAGAGGGGAGAGGTTGATGATATTTGTTCCATTGAATCCATCCTCGACTGCGCAATTTATCAGATTACATTCGCCCTCAATCTGGTTGGCTACACCAGCGACGCTGTTACCCCAGAAGATGGAGTTGTAGAATCTGCTATATTTAACCTCATTGTAGAGTCCGCCTTTACTGTTATGCGCCTCATTGTTAACGACGTTGCAGTTTGTCATTGTCATATTACCTCTGTTATATATCGCGCCTCCATCGACAGCAGTGTTATTCGCAAATAAACAGTTCACCACCTCAGGAAACTTGTTCATGTAAACATAATATGCGCCGCCTTTGGTGGTGGCGTTGTTCCCTATGAATCTGCAGTTCGTTAATTTGAGTCCTATATTGTCGAAGATGGCACCGCCCATTGATGAGTTGTTGTTTTCAAAAATGCAGTTCTCAAAAATATTCGCAGAACTTTCATTTGAAGGAGAGACTGAATATATCGCGCCACCTTGTCCCTCAGCTGAATTGTCTATGAACTTACAGTTGTAGAAATAACTATTTGAACAAAGATATATGGCGCCTCCAGAACCTGCGCTGCCGTTCTGAATGGTGAATCCGTCCCATAGTGAATATGCCGAATTGCTAAAATGATCACTTTGATAAATGACACGTCTTTGACTCTCACCATCAAGAATGGTAGGATTGGCGTCGATGTCTCTGTTATCTATGTCGAACTCAGGAGATTCGTTGCCGGAAAAACCTCCGTAGATTCTGTTTCTCGGATAGATACAGAACGCACCCTTATCGTCCTTAGAATCTCCATAATATGTTCCAGATTTTACCCATATCTGAGTGTTACCATCGGAAGCTACTGATGCAGCGTAATGTAACTCAGATGTGGCATTCTCCCACGATGAACCATCACCATCGCCATCAGGAGTGACGTAGATAATGCCGTTATCATCAGGATTTATAGGTAAAGGTCTGATGTCCATTACAACAGCTTCATCGTTATGGAAACCATTCACATCGTCAATACTATAAAAACCGTCACCGATGCCGCTCCATCCCATATTGAAGTGAAAGAAGTCGTTGTTGTCGTAACCGTCACAAACAATGGCGTGACCTCCAGGTTCTCCCGAACCGGAGAAATACATCGGACGCGATTCGTCAAGCTCGCCTTTTAACATGGCTATCCATTCCTCATCACTATAGTCATCGCGTTCTTTGTATTTCGCCGACGAATATCCGAAATACATTCTCATGGCTGTCTCAACTTTGTTAGATTGTGCTCCGCTTCCGTCTGCACCATAGTTCATGTCGACACTCACACCGCAATGATACATCAATGTCGCAATGGCGTCGTTATGACTCCAGATCTCGTTTGGCATCTCGTCCCATCTGTATGTGGTGGCACCAAAGTCAGCCGACTGACTGCCATACTGATGATGAATATAAGTGTGTGAACCTTTGCCTTTTTCAGGATAATTCCAATATTTCATTACCTGCGACATCGCGCAAGCAACACATCCTGCATAAGCTCTGCTACATGGTCCCCAATTGTCGTAAGGAGCATATTCATTATAATAGCAATCCTGATTCCATCGAGTTTCAATGAGAGGGTCGACAACTGAAGCTGTTCTGTTTTTTATACTGCCGCTTTCCAAATCTCTCCATAGCTCTGAAACATAACTATTAACCTCAATGTCAGAAGATTTTACTAATTCAATATCTCTATTATAATTGTTTATAAAGTATTCAGCATTGCCTAAACCATCGGTGTTGAAATTGTTCTCAAAGGAGTAGGCGAGGATAGGCGTCACTTTTTTTGAAGCGGAAATGATAACGAAACCGCCACTATCTATGTTAAATATGTATAGGTTGGCTTCAGAGCTCTCGTCTGTTTCCGTATGAATCATGTCAAGTTTTGGATTTTGTTTTGAAGAATTACCTGTGATAAAGTTGGTTGCTATTTTCTTCGCAAATGTCTCGTCGACAAAATTCTGTGCAGATAGCCCACTTAATAATGTAGCTAATATAATAGCGATGACGTATTTTAATGCTTTATTCATAAAGTATAATTATATGACGCAAATTTACATAAAATAGATGAATGTTTATAGCTTTTCCATCGTTTATTTTCCTATATTAATTAATAAGGTGTAAAGGTAATAAAGGTTTTAAAGTTAATACATCACTTTAAACCTTAAACTTTAAACCTTAAACCATTTTTCACCTTTCAATTTTCACCTTTCAATTTTCAATTTTTTTTGGGCGTTCCGGCTATGCCGTCGGGCTTTCCGCTGTATCTTCGCTCGCCATGTGACCGTCCCGCCTCCGGTCCCTTCTCATAATCATCGTTTCCGTTTCCGCATTCAGACCCCGTGCAGAAGCTCGCGAAGGATGCCGCTTCAATCCCTAACGCGGGGAGGCTGCCGTCATAAAGGGCGCTACCCGGAACATCCGCACTGCTATTAATTAATAAGGTGTAAAGTTATTGAAGGTTTAAAGTTAATAGTTGATGGTTGATAGTTGATAGTTGATAGTTGAGGATGTTGTGTTATAAGTTTTCAATGAACGTTTATCCTCTGCGTTCTTATCGTCTCCGCGAGAGTTTGCCTTGTAGACTTGTTGTTTTTTTACCCTGCCGCCTCAAAAAAAACCGTGCTGAAATCGTTCTGTTTTTCGTAGTTTTTTCGGATTTTGTGATATTTTTCCGTCCTAACAACTCCTAAAATGGAGTAAAAAAGGCGAAAAAAGGCGAAAAAACGTAATAAAATTACATAAATTCGAATATTTTTCATTATGTAAAACATTGGCAATCAGCTAAAATAAAAATAATTCAAAAAAAGTGAAAAAAA
>SUWS01000087.1 GCA_015061365.1 Lentimicrobiaceae bacterium
CAACTAGATAGTTTCAGTACATTTTGTCGACTGAACTTCTTATGACCCTGCAAATATACACAAAAAAATTATTGATAAAATGTTTTTTGTAATATAGTATCTACATTAATTTTCAACTTTCAACTTTTAATTTTCAATTCAATTGAGACGCAACAATTACATATTGTTTATTTTCATCGGTGTAATTGGTACGTCTCTACATTAATTTTCAATTTTCAACTTTCAACTTTCAATTCAATTGAGACGCACCAATTACATATTGTTTATTCTATTCGGTGTAATGTGTCACGTCTCTACATTAATTTTCAATTTTCAATTTTCAACTTTCAATTTCTTCAGCGGTGAATTAGAACTATAAGGCACCTTTCCAGAAGGGACGACCTTACTTGAACTTTCAAGATGTATGTCCTGATCGTCGAAGAATATATGTGCGCCGAAAGCTTTAAGCACCTTGTCTTTTGGCATTCCGCCTAAAAAATAAACCTCGTTGACGTAGACTCCCCATTTCTTTAATGTGTTGATGACTCTCATGTGAGCCGGTGCGCTGCGTGACGAAACTATAGCTAATCTCAATGGCGAGAGTTCTACCGTGACTGGAAGACATTCCTGTATCTTAGAGAGTTTCTTTAATAACTTAGCGAACGGGCCTTCCTGTAATGGTACGTCTTTATTTTCCTTTTCGTATTTACTGAACGAGTCGATACCTTCTTTTTTATATCGTAATTCTGAATCTTCATTAAAGAGCACTGCATCGGCATCAAAGGCTATTCTCACTACATTAGTAGCGGGATTAAATTCTGTCGGCGGCTCATAAATTACGGCAGCGGCGCAATTGCTATGCGCGTCGATAACAGCTTGGACACTGTTCTCGTCTTTTGAAAGAAATAGGTCGACACCGAAAGCGTCAATGTAAGGAGCTATCGGTTCTCCGCCAGAAAAAGCCAATCTGGTTATATCGAGTTCGTATTTCTCAATAGATTTTAATATCCTCAATCCTGTTTCAGGACTGTTGCGTGACATCACGACAACTTCAACTACAGGTTTGTGGGCCTGCTTGTTTAGTTCGAGGAGACTCTTGACGAGATAAAAAGCGGTGCCTATTTCTAAAGGAACATCCTGGTTCTTGTCTTGATATTCTCTATATTTACGAACGCCTTCTTTTTCGAATATGTCGTTCTCAGCTTCTAAGTTGAACAAGGCACGCGCAGTAACACCTACGACTAATATTTCTGACAGATCTACCGACATATCTTTTCAGTTTATAATGATACCGCTTCCTTAATTTTTATTAACTGTTCCAATAATGGTTCAACTAAATCTAATCTCAACATATTGGCTCCGTCAGATTTGGCTTCAGCGGGATTAGGATGTGTCTCCATGAATAAACCGTCGGATCCTACTGCAATGGCAGCCTTTGAAATCAGAGAGATGAGTTCAGGCTTACCACCCGTCACCCCCGATGTCTGGTTAGGCTGCTGCAAAGAATGTGTAACATCCATGACAACAGGAACGTCACATTGTTTCATGTCGTATATGTTCCTATAATCGACTACTAAATCCTGATAACCGAAGAAATTGCCGCGTTCGGTAAGCATGACGGAATTGTTGCCCGACTGTTGAACTTTCTCTACCGCGAAACGCATGGAAGCTCCCGATAGGAACTGACCTTTTTTAATATTGATGATTTTTCCAGTTTTTGCTGCCGCTATCAACAAATCAGTCTGTCTACATAAAAACGCTGGTATCTGAAGGATGTCTACATCATAATCAGCTGCCATCTGAGCTTCTTCAGTAGCATGAATATCAGTGACGACAGGAATGTTGAATTCTTTCTTAATATTTCTTAACACGTTAAGAGCTTTCTCATCACCTATTCCCGTGAAAGAATCTAAGCGTGAGCGATTAGCCTTACGATACGAACCTTTGAAAGCGTACGGGATATCGTAGGATTTGCAAATGTTGTTTAACTTTTCAGCGATCTTAAAAGGTGATTCTTCATCTTCAATGACACAAGGTCCGGCTAAGAGAAAGAATCTGTTGTCTTTAAGATTTTTTAGAAATGGGAAATGAGATAGTTCCATAATTATGATCTTTAATTCTGTTTGTTAAAATGTTTTAGGACTTCTTCAAAAGCTATCTTAAACCATGCAGTATAATTCTGAGGATTTGTGGCTATATCTTCACGTATATTTTCCATAGTGTCGTATTTCCATGAAGCCACCTCATCAGTATTAATTATAGGAGTGTCGTCCGTAATACCTATAAACACATGATCTATTTCATGTTCGATGAGACCTTGACTAACATCAGCTTTATATGTAAAATGAAACGCTTCTTTTATCTCGCAGCTCATTCCCATCTCTTCTTTGAGACGACGAGCTGTTGCATCTTCTAAACTCTCTTCATGACGAGGATGAGAGCAGCATGTGTTTGTCCATAAACCTGGAGTGTGGTACTTGGAGAAAGCTCTCTGTTGTAACAACATCTCCTCTTTTGTATTGAAGATAAATATAGAGAATGCGCGATGAAGTTCAGCTTTTACATGAGCTTCCATTTTCTCCATCAAGCCGATCGGGTTGTCATCGGTATCTACTAAAACTACGTATTCTTGCATCTTTGTTTGGTTTAAGGTTTAAGGTTTAATGTTTAAAGTATAAAGTTATAATTTATATAACCTTAAGCTTTAAGCCTTAAACCTTAAACAAATTTACACATTAAATCTTATATTCAAAATATCTCCGTCTTGTACAATATAATTCTTACCTTCGATGCGGAATTTTCCTGCTTCTTTCACAGCAGCTTCCGACTTATATTTCAGAAAGTCGTCGGTGCTCATTACTTCAGCGCGGATGAAGCCACGTTGCAAATCAGAGTGTATAACGCCAGCAGCTACAGGAGCCGTGTCGCCAATATGTATTGTCCAAGCACGAGTCTCGTCAGGACCTGTTGTGAAGAACGACTGTAATTTCAATGTGCTATAAGCATAACGAACCAATTTATTCACGCCAGGTTCAGTCAAGCCAGCATCTTCCATAAACATAGCCTTGTCTTCATCGTCGAGTTCAGCTATCTCCGACTCCAACTTGCCGGCTATCACCAACATCTCGTCACCTTCTTTAAGAGAGGCCTTCACCGCTTCAGAATATTTATTTCCAGTGAGAGCTGAAGCGTCGTCGACATTACATACATACATGATAGGTTTGGCTGTGAGAAGCTGAATATCCTGGATGTATTTTTTATCCTCTTCCGCCACCTTGGCATCACGGGCGTTCTGCATATTTTCGAGAGCTTCTTTATAGACGGTGAGAACTTCGTAAGCTTTCTTATTGTCTTTCTCTCCGTTTTTCATAAGTTTCTCTACACGCTGTAACTTACGAGTCACTAAGTCAAGGTCACGCACCTGTAATTCTAAATCGACAAGTTCCATATCGCGAACGGGATCCACGCTACCTTCGCTATGAGGCACGTTTTCATCATCGAAGCATCGCAACACATGAATGAGAGCATCGACAGTTTGTACTTCAGCGAGGAGTTTGTTACCTACGCCTTCACCGCCTTTACTTAATCCAGGAAGATCGACGATTTCAACCGTCGCAGGAACTATTCTTTTGGAATGCGAGATGTCGTCGATAAGTTTAAGACGTTCGTCACGTACCTCGCACATACCTATATTTGTCTTAGTCGCAAATCCGCCAATTTCAGCTTTTGTATTAGAAATACAATTGAATATCGTTGTTTTACCCGTATTGGTCAAGCCAATGATTCCACAATTTAATGCCATAGTTTTTTATTTTTTGCAAAGATAAGAAAAGTCAACGGACGACAAGCAACGGACAACGTATTTTTTTTGAGACTGTGAATATGAGAAAGTGAGAAGAATCTTGACCTTTAACTACATCTATTGAACTATAAACTAAACCATTAAAAATACGTTATCGTTGGTGAATTATCAACAGAAATTTGTCTTAATAAAACTTTCGTTGAAATAGTATGTTTTTTTATTGAATTGGGCATTTTTTTTGATAAAAAATTCAATAATATTTTGTTTTTTTGCAAACTCAAAAAAAAGCGTCTGCTCACAAGAAAAAATCAATTAAAAAATAAATAAAATGTTTAAAAACAACCGTTTACTATTAGCAATCATTTTTTGCGTTGGAGGTGTAGTATTGAGCGCCCAGCAGAAAATCACATTAGATGAGGCGATAAACATTGCGTTATCGGAAAGTAACACAATAAAAATCGCCGACATGACAATAGAAAAGACCGGCTATGCCAAAAAAGGAGCTTACTCGGCATTGTATCCTAACATCAGTGCAACAGGCAATTATCAGAGGACATTAAAAAAGCAAGTGATGGTTATGGATATGGGGATGGGCGATCCTTTAGAGATTGAAGTCGGTACTTCCAATAATGTATCAGCAGGTGTTACTGCAGCCATGCCGCTTGTTAACGCACAATTGTGGCAGAGTTTGAAATTATCGGCGTTAGACGTAGAACTCGCCGTTGAACAAGCTCGTTCTTCAAAAATTTCATTAGTATCGCAAGTCAAACAATCGTTCTATGCCGTACTTCTTGCCAAGGAAGCATACGAAGTTTATAAAGAGGTATATGACAACGCCCAGAAAAATTTCGAAGACATTGAGAAAAAATATAATGTTGGTAAGGCTTCAGAATTTGAATATCTGAGAGCTAAAGTTAACGTTAACAATGCCGAACCTGAGGTTTATAGTGCAGAAAATGCGATTGTCTTAGCAATATGGCAACTGAAAGCTATCATGGGCATTGACCTCGCAACAGAGCTTGATGTCGAAGGCAAACTGTCAGATTATACCGATGAGTTGATAGCCTCTACATTAAACGCAAACGATACCGTAAGTTTTGAGAACAATACCAATCTTTTACAATTGAGACTTCAAGATGAGATGTTGTCACGCACCATTAAGATGACAAAATTTCAATACATCCCTACCCTTTCAGCTTCGTTCGCATATAATTACAATGCAATGGGTAACACTTTTGATATGAGTTGGAATCCTTATTCAGTTGTGGCGTTAAGTCTTAACATTCCTATCTTCGATGGATTCTCAAAAAGAAATAACATTCGACAATACAAAAAGACACAAGATATTCTTAGACTTAACATTGAAGACACTGAACGTAACTTGAATATCGCTTTGGAAAATTACCGTGACAAGATGAATACAAGTGTGAAAAGATATACTGCTGCCGAAGCTACTTTGGAGATGGCGCAGAAAAGTTACAATATTTCAGAGAAAATGTATGAACTTGGTAAAGCAACTTTGGTTGAACTTAACGACGCTCAGTTGGCATTGACACAAGCACAACTTACGATGAGTCAGGCAATTTATCAATACATGACAAATAAAGCAGCTATCGACGAATTGATGGGTGTAGAATATATTACAGAAGAAAACAATAGTGATAATCAATAAAAACAAAGTATAAAATGAGACAATTCAAATCTTTATTAATTATTTCAACAGCTTTAATGATGGCTTCATGCGGACAAAAGCCTGCCGAACAACAACAGACCGTGGTAGTTGAAGAAGCCCCAAAAGTTACAGTGACAAGAGTTCATGCTGAGAATGTTCCACAATTGAGCACCTACCCTACCACCGTGGAAGCAGACATCGTGAACAATATCACTCCACAATCAGCATCACGTATCAATGAAATCTTGGTTGAAGTCGGAGACCATGTAAAAAAAGGTCAGAGACTCGCTACAATGGATGCTATAAATCTTGAAAAGATAAGATTGCAAGTCGCTAACGACTCAATTGAGTACGGACGTACTAAAGAGTTATACGAAATAGGTGCAGCATCACAGGCAAACTTTGAAGCTATAACACTCGCTTACGAAGTGTCTAAGAAGAGTTACGCCAACTTGTTAGAAAACACAATTTTGACAAGTCCAATCAGCGGTGTCATCACTGCACGTAATTACGATGAGGGTGATATGTACGCCATGGCACAACCTCTCTTCGTAGTTCAGAATATCACTCCAGTCAAGATGTTAATAAATATAAGCGAAAGCAACTACTCAAAAGTCAAGAAAGGAATGGAAGTTGAATTAGTAGCTGATGCTTTCCCTGGCGAGACTTTTAAAGGTAAAGTCAATTTGGTGTATCCAACCATCGACCCTCGTTCACATACTTTCCCTGTAGAAATCATTGTCGACAACAAGAATGAAAAATTACGTCCAGGTATGTTCACTCGCGTGACTATTAATTATGGTAACAACTTCCGCGTAGTGGTCCCTGATAACGCAGTTCTTAAACAAGTCGGTGCCGATGATAAATATGTTTATGTTTTGAACGAAGATAATACCGTCACTTATACACCTGTAAAACTCGGTGTAAGAATGGGCAACAGATACGAAATCA
>SUWS01000088.1 GCA_015061365.1 Lentimicrobiaceae bacterium
TATCGAATACATTCTTATTGATGGAAGCGCATTGTTCGTAATTATTGAAAACAGCAGAGTTCGCTTCTTGGACAAATTTACGGAAATGCGTTTCAAATGGAGTGTCCCAAGTTTTCTTATTACCAAAGCTTCTCTGTACATCTTGCATTCGCACATATAAGTTTTTTCTGTGAAATAAGTTATATGGACGTTTTATAATGCATGATTGAAACAATGCGAAATAAGCCAAAGCTTGCTTGTATTCATCATTGACTAACTTGATATTAGTAGTTACAATATCGAGCCAATGATTTTCTTCGTCAGTGTAATAAATGTCTTTAAAAGTCTTCTCTATAAAATTTGGATAAGATATATTTTGGTGAACCTTTAAAATATTTTCAATATCATTTTCAGATAATAAAACGCTGTCGTTTTCAATTAAAGCTTTTCCAATGATATGGTTAAATGGAAGAATGTCGTTATAAGTGACTTTTTTTTTCTTCTTCTTTCATCTTATATGCAATGCTTCCTGTTCCTCCAAAAGCATCCAGCACGGTATGAAACGGAATGTCCTTTATACATTGCCATATCCAATCAACAAACTTTTGCTTACTACCTTGATAACGAGTGGAAGGGAAAACATTTTTCGTCATATCCTTTTATTTATTGTTTTGCAAAGTTAATAAAAAGGGAAGAGAGAAAACTATTGAGCGAAAAAGTTTTTTTGTTACGCATAAAATCTTTTTTCTTTACTTCTTTTGTCCGATGACTTTTATTATTTTTGCAGAGGTAAAATCAAAAATCAAAATAAATGATTAAACTCAAGGAGAATCAGAAATGGAGATAAACACTACACATACGCTTATAACAGGTGACAGCAGAAATTTGTCATTGATACCAGATAAATCAGTTCATCTAATCATAACTTCGCCTCCTTATTGGCAACTGAAAGATTATGGAAGTGATAAGCAGATAGGTTTCCACGACAGTTATGAGGATTACATAAATAATCTTAACATGGTTTGGTCTGAATGTAATCGTATTCTGCATGATGGATGTCGTCTGTGCATAAACATTGGAGACCAATTTGCTCGTTCTGTATATTATGGGCGTTATAAAGTTATTCCTATTAGGACAGAAATCATTCGTTTTTGTGAGTCGCTCGGCATGGATTATATGGGAGCGATAATTTGGCAGAAACAGACTACGATGAACACTACAGGAGGTGGTGCAGTGATGGGTAGTTTTCCATATCCAAGAAATGGTATTTTAAAGATTGATTATGAGTTTATTCTTATTTTCAAAAAACAAGGGAAAGCACCAACACCTACCATCGATTATAAAAAAATGTCTGAAATCTCGAAGGAGGAGTGGAATACATATTTCGCTTCTCATTGGACTTTTGGTGGCGCAAAACAAGACGGACATATAGCAGTGTTTCCTGAGGAACTGCCTCGTCGTTTAATAAAAATGTTCTCTTTTGTGGGTGAGACGGTTTTTGATCCTTTTATGGGAAGTGGAACAACATCCTTGGCGGCTCGTAATCTGAAAAGAAATTCAATCGGTTATGAAATAAATCCAGATTTTATAAAATATTATAAACAGAAAGTTGAATCGTCAATGTTGTTTGACAATTCAACGTGTGTATATAAGAAAGATGAGTCATCGTTTGATATTTGTCAAAAGTTAATGTCTTTGCCGTATCGTTTTAATGATCCGCATAAAATGGAAAATAAAATTGATGTTAAAAAACTTCAATTCGGTTCAAAGATAGACAAAGATAGTAAAGAACGTGAGGACTATTATTCCGTTAAAGACGTTGTGTCACCAAATAAGCTATTGTTAAGTAACGGAGTTACTGTCAGATTGATAGGGGTAAAAGAAAAACCATCGGTTAATGGAGCTGCAACAAAATTTCTTGCCGAAAAAACAAAAGGAAGAAAAGTCTTTATGAGATATGATTCTGTCAAATACGACTCTGATAATACGCTTCTATGCTATCTGTATTTAGATAATAAAACTTTCATAAATGCACATTTATTGAAAAATGGTTTGGTAGATATGGATGATTCCATGGATTTTAAATATAAAAATAAATTTGAGAAACTGATAAATGCATAATTAATATGGATAAATATTCTATGAATTTTGGCAAGAAGGAACGTGTGCTTAATTATGCTTGCCAGACCTATCAATTATCTCGCCCAAATAAAGTTGGTGCGGTAATGGCTTTGATTAGAGAATGTCAACCTGATTCTTTTGAAGAATGGGAGCAATGGTATTTTGAAAACGCAAATACCACAGGAAAGAAACCGACAAGAATAACAGCGGAATGTTTGAAAGAACTCGGAACTCGTCTGTATTGCAAAATAACGGAAGTAGTTATCCCTGAATGGAAGAGCGCATTTGAAGAACTTACGGAACAGGATTGTATTGACTATATTTATAATCTGACTATCAATCGTACTTACGATGGCTATATTCGTGAGAAATCTGTTGTTAATGATGGCCTGGCGAAAATATTTCCAGAGATAGTCTTTGAAGAAAGCGACCCAGAACTTGATCATGCTGGTGATGTTGATTACGTGGCTAAAGTCGGCAACTCGGCAATTGGTATTCAAATCAAACCTGTTACAGCGAGTGCTAATTTTGGAAGTTATTCTTTGACTGAACGAATGAAAGCAAGTTTTGAAGATTTTAAAGAACAATATGGAGGAAATGTCTTTATTGTTTTTAGTTTAGATGGCGAAATTGCTAACAAAGAAGTTATAGAGCAGATAAGAGCAGAAATTGAAATATTAAAATAAATCATATATATGGAAAAATTTCAAGTTGGTGATAAAGTGAATTTCCTTAACGCTACGGGCGGTGGAACGGTGAAGAGAATTATTGATACAAGAATGGTGGAGGTGACTATTGAAGACGGCTTCGACATTCCGGTCTTGATGAGCGACCTCGTCCTTGACTTTCGTTCGCAACCTGATCGTCGTCAACAGATTGTTGATAATGTGCAGAAGGAGATTCAACAGAAACAGATTATAGAGGAAAAAGAAAATGACGAGGCTCGTAAGAGCGCGTTGCGTCGCTTCGGACGTAATGCGGAAGACGAAGGCATCTACCTCGCTTTCGTGCCTCAGGATCAGCAGTGGCTGTTGACGGGATTGCTTGATGTAGTGCTCGTAAACCATACTGAAGCCGACGCTTTATACAGCTTCAATATCAAGGAAAATGAGAAATACGTTAATGTGGATTACGGCAGCATCGCCCCGCACTCTAAAGTCGTGATAGAATCTATTTCGCGTGATGACATCGAATTCTGGTGCGAAGGTTACATACAAGTCATTCTCTCACAGGAAGAAGCCGACTTCGTATATCATCCGCTGCACGCGCCTTTCTCGTTCAGAAGTAGTCGTTTCTTTAAGGATGGAAGCTACACCGAATCGGGTGTTCTCGGTGAGAAAGCAATCATGATAAAACTCTCGAGCGTCACAGCTCTAAAAGGTACGGAGACTGACTTTACAAAACTGATGAAAGAAGATAATAAGAAAGTCGTTTCTAACCAGAAGTTGGTGAAAGAGAAAGCCGCTATCGACCGCCATCAGACAGCTCCAGGAGTAGCGATAGTAGATTTACATATCGGCGAGTTAGTAGATAATATATTAGGTATGTCGAGCAACGATATTTTCAGGACGCAGATTAATTACTTCAAGAAGATGTTGGAAAGTGCCATCGCTAACGAATACGACAAGGTTACTTTCATTCATGGTGTCGGTAACGGCGTCTTAAAGAATGCTATTATCGAGGAACTGAAGAATTACGAGAATACAAGTAATAGAATGGCTTCGATAATGAAATTCGGAGTTGGAGCTATCGACGTTATGATAAAGGAAAAAGGAGTTTAACTGACTCCTTTTTTTATGGGAAATTGTGTATGATATGCAGGTAATAAAAAAAACGCCCCGAAGATTTCGAGACGTTATTCTGTGGAAACTGCTGGGGTCGAACCAGCGACCTCCTGCTTGTAAGGCAGGCGCTCTAAACCAACTGAGCTAAGCTTCCATTAAACTAAAGAACCTATTTCCTTGTGTTTTGCGAGTGCAAAGATACAAACTTTTTTCAATCGTACAACATAAATTGAAAAAAATATTGATATTTTTTATTGTAATTTATAATCAATAAATTATGCTTAATTTTTATTAAGGAATTATCTTTATTAACAAAGATTATTAATAATTATTAAGAGATTTTGTTAATATTTTAAGCACAATTTTAATTATTATACTTTTTTCATAAAAATTACGAATTATACTATTTCATAAAAGATATTTTATGATTATATTTGCAAGTGATAACAAGACTTAAGGGGACTTCTATAAATTCCTCGTTTTAGTAAATTATATGACAATGACAGTAAAACTTTTGTATGCTTTATGTTTTTTATCGGAATATTTTCATCTTTCTTTCAATCACATAGCTCGCTATGCTCTTTCAAGAAATACAAAAATCTTCTCAATAAAAATTCATAAATCATTTCAAAGTAATTTATAGAAATCCCCTTAAATTTATGGCAACAAAAGAAGAAATCAAAAAGTCACGAGAGTTGGTAGACGAAGCTATCGAGGTTTTACTTAAGAGAACTGGCACCAAGAAATCTGACATCATAAGACCGGCTTTGATAAGATGGTCGATGAACAATTTAGATTTGCTTAGCGAAGAAGAATACGAATACTTTAAACCTATAATAGATTATAACAACGCACATAAGGAGGAATGGAAATGAGTACACAAGAGAAGAAAATGCAGGAAGATTTGATAAAATTATTATTCAAAAAAGCTGGACTAAATAAAAGTGAATACTCGAGGATTGTTTTGAAGCGTTGGGCTCGAAACAAAGTCAGTTTGTTTAGTAACGAAGAATTAATTTATTTTAAAAGTATTTTCGCATGAAACCTAAGAACCAAAACCATATATTTGTTGATACTAATATTATTATCGGAGCTTATTCTAATGAGAAGAAATTTATAAAAGAAAGACAATGCTGGAATTATCTTACATCTTTAATAGGAAAGAAAATTTATGTTTCGTCTTTGAGTATAGCTCAGTTTATTTCGACACTACAACACCATAAAATTGATAAGAAATCAGTCAAGAATAACGTAAGTAACATTCTTGCTAAAGTAAACATTATTGATTTTACGAAAGATGATATTGATAAATCGTTATCAATGCAAGATAATGACTTGGAGGACAATATACAATATATATTGGCAAAGAAACTAAAATGTGGGATATTATTCACACAGAACAAAAGGCACTACAAAGATTATATTGATATAGAAATTCATACTGCCAAAGAATACATGTGCATCGAACAATATTAACCTCATTCTTTTGTTGTAAATTAAACTTATAATTTATATCTTTGTGTATTATTAAAAAATCAATCATTATGACTATAGACGAATCAAAAATAAGAGAAGCTTTTGAAGAGAAGAACTGGACTGAGATAAAATCACAAGACTCGTGGTCGGTATTCAAGATTATGTCGGAGTTTGTTACTGGCTATGAGACTCTTTCTAAGATAGGACCTTGTGTCGCTATCTTCGGATCGGCGCGTACAAAACCTGACAACAAATATTATAAGATGGCTGAAGAAGCCGCTTATCTTCTAGTCAAGAAAGGCTTCGGCATCATCACTGGCGGCGGTCCAGGAATCATGGAGGCTGGCAACAAAGGAGCGCACTTCGGCGGAGGTAAGAGCGTCGGTCTCAACATAGTCCTTCCTCACGAACAGAAACCTAATCCCTTCATCGACCAAGATAAGAACATCAACTTCGATTATTTCTATGTAAGAAAGACGATGTTTATGCGCTACGCTCAAGGTTATATCGCATTTCCTGGTGGTTTCGGTACTTTAGATGAACTTTCAGAAGCAATAACATTGATACAGACAAACAAACTCATTTCTTTCCCTATCATCATGGTTGGAAAAGAATATTGGGAACCTCTCAACGACTGGTTTAAAAATTCTTTGTTAAAAGAAGGCATGGTAAGCGAAGAAGACTTCAAGATCTTCCATATCGTTGATACAGTGGAAGAAGCCGTAGCTATCATCGAAGAATTCTATCATAAATACGCGCTCAAACCGAACTTTTAATTAATGCATAATTCATAATGCATAATGCATAATTGAATTAATAAGTTGATTGTGCACTATGAATAGCTAATTATGAATTATAAATTATGAATTACTACTGATGCGATAAAATTCGCCATGTAGTAGTTAAATTGTTAAATATAAATTAATTACAAGCGTTCTTTGATTTTTTGATTTGAAATTATTGATGGTAACTTTGCAGTCAAAACCTCAAAG
>SUWS01000089.1:0-2373 GCA_015061365.1 Lentimicrobiaceae bacterium
TTGGTTCGCGGTAAAGGTCTGCTCAACGCTGTCATCATCAAGCCTAAAGACGGTAAAGAAGCTTGGGACGTTTGTATGAAGATGAAAGAAAACGGCGTCTTGGCAAAACCAACACACCAACATATCATCCGCTTCGCTCCTCCTTTAGTGATAACTGAAGAAGAATTACGCGCAGCGATAGAAATCATCAAAGAAACAATTTTATCGTTCTAAAAAGTAAAGACGTATCGATGTTGCTCTCAATAAGACACATCGATGCGACTCAATGTTAACAGACGTGTCAATGTGTTTTATAGCATGATGCATTGACACGTCTCTACATAAATCAATATGCTAACAAAAATCATAATTTATTACCTCGTATTAATTAATGTAGGAAATTTCATAATCTTTGCGATCGATAAATTCTTAGCGAAGAGAGGAAGCAAAGAGCGCATTCCCGAATCAACGTTGATATTGTTATCTGCTATGGGTGGCGCCTTCGGAGGTTTATGCTCAATGTACATCTTCAGGCACAAAACCAAACACGCCAAGTTCTACATCTGCCTTCCCTTATTCTTGACGTTGCATATCATCATCGCAATTATGATGTTTTTTTAGGGCAAAGTCTGTTGACTGTTGTCCGTTGTCTGTTGACATTTTCTTGGGCGTTCCGGCTAAGCCGTCGGGCTTTCCGCTATATCTTTTTCCGCTTCGCTCCAAAAGGATGCCGCTCCAATCCCTAACGCAAAAGGCTACTAAATAAAAATTACTTATTTAATTGATCATGGGAAGTCCCTTCATCGCCTCGATTTTCTTATTTTCGATGTCGATGTGATAGCAGAACATCGTCTTGCCGTTAGTCAACAAAAGATAATTGACATTCAATCCCGAATAATAACGAATCGCTTGGTCTAAGACTTTCTGGGTGATAGGAACAGATTCCGCTTTACATTCTACTATCATCTCCGGACACCCAGAATTATTGAAGACCACGATGTCGCAACGTTTCGGAAGCTTATTGACTTTTATTGAATATTCAACAGCGATGAGACCTGCCGGATATTTTTTTACTTCAACAAGATAATAGAGCATCTTCTGACGAACCTCTTCCTCTGGAGTTAAAACACAGTAAATCTTACGAATAGGGTCAAAGACCTTTGTCTTTCCATCTTCTATGATAGTGTTAAACCAATTCATAAGACAAAAATAAAAAAATGTTAAAAATAAATAGATAATTTATTAAAAAAATAATTATCTTTGCAACTCGAAAATAAGACAGATGTCGGGTTCTACTAGTCGGTCAGGTAACGACACTCTCACTGTCGAAACAGGGGTTCGAATCCCCTACCCGATACAAAGAAAAAAGGAATTGCGTTATGCGACTCCTTTTTTTATTTTACGTGACTAAAATTCTACGTTTAACTTCAGATTAATTTGTCGAGGCGTTAGATAATTAGGAACGGCATATTGTATGTTGTAAACGTCTGTGACCCACATATACGAACTCACATTATCTATTCCTAAAAGGTTGAAAACTTCGAGACTTATCCAACAATTCTTTATGTAGCTCAACGGATTACCTTTCTTGAAACTCGTGCCCTCGCTTATCAGTTGCTTGCTGAATCCTATGTCGACCCTACGATATGCCGACATTCTCATCTTTTGTGTGTAACGCTCTCCGTAAGGTGTTCCAAATGGCATTCCTGTTCCGAAGACTAATTTCAGATTGACCTTGAAGCTTGGTATGTATGGCAAATAATCCTGAAAGAAAAGTGAAAAGTTAATCCTCTGGTCCGATGGGCGAGGTATTCCTTTTATAATAGTGTCACAAACATATTCCGCTCCGTTGTCAACTTGTGTTTGTGACAAGATATTACCATTTGCAGAAAGGTAATATTTTATGTTCTCAGCTGATTTCATAATCGAAAGACTTGCCCAGCTTTCTATTCCCTTGACGAACTCCCCGTTGAGACGTAAGTCTAAACCAGTCGCATAACCTGTCGCTCTTTGGTCGGCATAATATCTTATCCTGATATTGTCGACTTCGTAAGGAATAATGTCTTTAAGATATTTGTAATATAACTCGGAAGTAAGTACAAAAGGTCTGTCCCATGCCGTGAAATTATATTCATGTGTGAAAACCACCTGATATGACTTCTGTGTGCTGGCTTTCTCTGGACTTACCAAACTACCGTCGAACATTCTAAGTTCGCGATAAAACGGAGGCTGCACGTAAACGCCACCCGACAAACGAAAAAGCATATTGCTGTTCCATCCTGGTTTATATGCTACTCCGGCACGTGGACTGACATTGACTTTTTTGTTGTATCCCCAATAATTGGCGCGTAATCCTAATGACAGGGTGATAATATCCGCATTCTCGGCGTTGAA
>SUWS01000089.1:2473-6269 GCA_015061365.1 Lentimicrobiaceae bacterium
CCGTCGAAATACACTTTAAGACGATATGACGCCTGAATATTACCGAAGTCGGTCTCTCGTGTTTCAGGGATCATCATATAGTTGTTTCTTGAGAAATAGCCGAAAGCTGATATTTCTAAACGTGGAGATATATTATACGACAGAAGACCTTGAAAATCGGTGAAGTTGGGTTGGTAGGTACCTTTGGTTTCCATGCCGCCGAGGACATATTTGTTGTTTTTGTATCTTACACCTAAGAGATAGGATAGTCTGTTGCCTGCTACCGTTCCTTCTGCATGGGCTTCAGCTCCGAGGAAACTGAGCGATAACGATGCCGCTGGCAGAAGAGGTTTTTTGTATGTTATGTCGAGAGCCGATGAAAGCTTATCTCCATATTCAGCCGAGAATCCGCCTGCTGAGAAGTCTATGTTTGAAACCAATTTGGGATTTATAGTGCTGAGACCTTCCTGTTGTCCCGAACCTACTAAGAAAGGCTTGTATATCTCTATACCGTTGATATAAATGAGATTCTCGTCGAAGTTGCCGCCACGCACATTGTACTGCGAGCTGAGTTCGTTGGTGGACGATACGCCAGGAAGCGTCTTCACCAAATCCTCCACGCCACCTGCACCGCCGCTCGGTACGAAGTCTATCTTACGAGCGTCAATACGTGTTATGGTAGCGGAGTTGATCTGACGGTCGGATACGACAGCGTCGGGCAACATCGTCGACATCGACTGCATAACAACATCTAACTTAAGTTTCTCGCCAGATCTTAATTTAACTGTTTTTGTTTCTTGCTGGTAGCCGATGAAAGAGTATACGACTTCCAACGTGGTGTCGGCTGGAAGTATCAACTCATATTGTCCGCGGGAATTTGATGAAGTGCCGTACGACGTGCCCATCACCGCTATATTGACGAGCTCTATCACATTATTCTTATTGTCTATGACTTTGCCATAAATCATAGAGACATCCTTCTGCGCAAAAAGTACGAAAGGAATCATTAATAATATCAATAATGTATGTCGTAATTTCATCAAAAGGTATAACTTGTTTTTCTTAAAAAAATTGTATCGTTTAAGGCTTATGGTGTTATAGTCTTCAATTTTCAGTTTTTCAATTTCTCATGTTTAAAAAAAAAGTCGTCTTTTTTTGTTGACGACTCTTTTTTATAATGTGCTTTTGAGATTCTTACCAACGATTTAAGTGACCTTCCATAGAAGCGTCTGTAAGAGCTTGGTAGATACCTTTTTTGTTGATTGTACGTAAACCGGCTGCTGAGACTTTCAAAACAATCCATTCATCCCATTCAGGAACATAGAAACGTTTGATTTGCAAATTAGGTTTGAAAGTTCTCTTTGTTTTTCTGTTTGAGTGAGAAACATTATTACCGGTAATGACTTTTTTACCTGTGATTTGACAAACTTTTGACATGATTCTTAATATTTTATATGTTACTATATATCGTATAGAAATTGAGGTGCAAATTAACGACATTTTTTTGAAATATGCAAGCGTTTTGGAAAAAAAGTTTAAGGCTCAAAATTTAAAGAGACGCACTCTACAATTCATAATGCATAATGTATGATCGTCAAAATTTATTTAAACATAGAATCTATAGAAGTTCCCTTAAAAAAATCCGTTGTCTGTTGACTGTTGTCCGTTGACTTTTATTATCTTTGCAAAAACGTTTTTTTATGCAAAATATTCCAATGGTTGACCTTGTGGGTCAATATAATAAGATAAAGCCGGAGGTGGATTCAGCAATCCAGGAGATATTATCTACGGCTGCTTTTATCAATGGTCCGTACGTAAAGAAATTTCAGGAGGATCTTCAACAATATCTCAATGTAAAACACGTCATCCCTTGCGCTAACGGAACAGACGCTCTGCAAGTAGCGATGATGGCTCTTAATCTTCAACCTGGCGATGAGGTCATCACAACGACTTTCACATTTATAGCGACAGCTGAAGTCATCGCTCTTCTTCGCTTGAAACCTGTTCTCGTCGATATAGAAAGAGATTCCTACAACATCGATCCGAAGGCTGTTGAGCGCGCCATCACTCCGAAGACCAAAGCCATAGTCCCGGTTCATATCTTCGGACAATGTGCTAATATGGAGGCTATCATGGACATAGCTCGCCGTCACAATCTTTATGTGGTGGAAGATAACGCTCAGGCTATCGGCGCAGAATATACTTTCAGCGATGGAACTACAAAAAAATCAGGAACGATAGGAACTATAGGATGTACATCTTTCTTCCCATCTAAGAACCTCGGATGCTTCGGCGACGGCGGTGCTTTGTTTACCAACGACGATGAATTGGCAGAACAGATACGTATTGTAGTCAACCACGGAATGAAGGTACGCTACTATCACGATTATGTGGGCGTAAACTCACGCTTGGATTCTATACAGGCTGCCGTCCTCGACATAAAACTCAAGCATCTTGACGATTATATCAAAGCTCGTCAATATGCCGCGGCTTATTACGACAAGGCTTTCTCTGCAACAGATAAAATCATAACTCCTAAGAAATCAGGCTTCACCACTCACGTCTATCATCAGTATGTGATGGTGCTCAATGGTGTCGACAGAGACGCACTCATGAAACATCTCCAATCAAGAGGTATTGCCTGTGCGATTTATTATCCTGTGCCACTTCACGAACAGAAAGCTTATCAGGATCCTCGTTATAAAAAAGGCGACTTCCCTATAAGTGAATATCTTTGCGAAAATGTCATCGCTCTTCCGATGCACACAGAATTCACCGACGAACAATTAAGTTACGTCACTTCAACAATCTTGGAATTTATAGGTTAACTTAAAATATATTAAGATGAAGATATTAGTCACAGGCGGCACTGGTTATATAGGTTCTCATACCGTAATAGAATTACAGAACAAAGGTTTTGAAGTAGTTATCGTAGATGCTTTGTTCAACTCTCGTATTGAGACATTAGACGCTATCGAGAAAATCTCAGGTATCCGTCCTGAATTTGAATCTTTCGATTTAGCGGATCAGAAACTCACCGACGATTTCTTCTCACGTCATAAAGATATTAAAGGCATCATTCATTTCGCAGCACATAAGGCGGTCGGTGAATCAGTTGAACATCCGATAAAATATTATCGCAACAATCTCGATTCCTTGATGAATATACTCGAATGTATGCAGAAATATAATGTTCCTAACTTGGTGTTTTCTTCTTCATGTACGGTTTATGGTCAACCTGATGCAGAACATCTTCCCGTCTCAGAAAAGGCTCCTATAAAAAAAGCGGAAAGCCCTTACGGCAACACGAAACAGATCGCTGAAGAAATTATAGGTGAGACCATCAATGCGTATAAGGGTTTAAACGCTATTGCCTTGAGATACTTCAATCCGGTGGGTGCACACGACAGCGCATTGATTGGCGAGTTGCCTCTCGGCGTGCCAAATAACCTGATGCCTTATATCACACAGACAGGCTACGGGATAAGAGAATGTCTGAAAGTTTACGGCAACGATTATGATACGCCCGACGGAACACCGATAAGAGACTATATTCACATTATGGACTTAGCTAAGGCTCACGTCATTGCTGTCGAGAGGATGATAGATGATAAGATGAAGAGTCCGTTTGAGATTTTTAACTTAGGAACAGGAACGGGATATTCTGTCTTGGAAGTGATACGTTCTTTTGAAAAAGTGTCAGGTGTCAAGTTAAACTACGAAATCGTCGGCAGAAGAGCAGGCGACATCGAGAAAGTCTGGGCTGACCCTACATATTCCAACAATGAATTAGGCTGGAAAGCTGAACGTAACTTAG